>CACZUL010000001.1 GCA_902784285.1 uncultured Pseudomonadota bacterium
GCCAGTAATTCGGCCGCCTGGAACCCATTGCCACGCGATTTGGACATTTTATATCCATCACTGCCCAATAACAGCCCAAGCGCCGTGCGCTTTGCATACGGTTCTGGGGTAGTCACCAAACCCAAATCATACAGCGCATGTTGCCAGAACCGCGAATATATCAAATGCCGTGTGTTATGTTCATGACCACCATTATAGTGTGTAACCGGCATCCAATTTTTCATTTGTTCTTGGCTACAAAACTCTTTATCGTTTTTGGGATCCAAATACCGCAAGAAATACCACGAAGACCCCGCCCAAGCTGGCATAGTATCTGTTTCGCGTTTTGCCGGCGCACCACAGCACGGACATTTCGTGTTTACCCAATCGGTCGCGCGCGCCAACGGACTTTCGCCTTCATCGGTTGGACGATAGTCCGCCATATATGGCTGTAATATCGGCAATTCATCATCTGGGACCGCCTGCCAACCGCATTTTTTGCAATACACTAACGGAATTGGTTCACCCCAATACATTTGACGCGAAAATCCCCAATCCTTTAATTTATATTTCGTTGTTCCGCGCGCGAACCCATGTTCAGAACCATATTCAATCGCGGTTGCAATCGCCGTTTCTTTATCCATACCATCCAAGAATTGCGAATTTATATGCACACCATCGCCCGTCCAAACCTTATCTGGTTCGCCACCCGAAAGCACAGGAATTATTTCCAAACCAAACTTTTTTGCAAAGTCCCAATCGCGTTCATCATGCGCCGGCACCGCCATAATCGTTCCATAGGCATAATCAACCAACACATAGTCCGATGTAAACACCGGAATTTCGGTATTGGTAAATGGGTTAATTGCCTTGATTCCCCTTAATTCAACACCCGACTTTTCGCGTGATGCATCGGTGCGCTCAATTTCGGTCTTGGCCGCAGATTCGCGGATATATTTTTCAACTTCGTCTTTGTTTTCAATTTTGCCAGAATCCAACCATTTACGCAGCAATTTATGTTCCGGCGCAATAACACAAAATGTCACACCAAATATAGTATCAACACGCGTCGTGTATATTGTCATCACGTCATCACCAACGCGAAAATCAACATCTGCGCCATTTGATTTGCCAATAAGGTTTATTTCATCCTTTTTAACACGTTCATCAAAGTCCAAATCTTTCAATCCATCCAACAATTTATCGGCATACTTAGACAACGCCAAATTCCATTGCAATTTTTCTTTTTTTTCAATGACACCATGACAACGTGGACAGCAACCATCTTCTAATTCTTCATTGGTCAGTGTGGTACGGCAATTCGGGCACCAATTCATTGGTAATTCTGATTTATATGCCAAACCCGCCTTAAAGAATTGAATAAACATCCACTGGGTCCATTTAATATATTCCGGGTCAGATGTCGCCACGCGTGTTTCCGGGTCAACCGACCAACCCACAGAATCTATTACTTCGGCATAAGATTTTTTCAATTCATTCGCAATATCCGCAGGGTGCCGACCAATTTTTGTTGCATAATGTTCTGCGGCAATTCCCATTGCGTCAAAACCCATAGGATAAATTACATCGTATCCCAAATGACGACGAAAACGCGCCATCACATCCATACCAGAATAGTTCAACAAATGCCCACCATGCAAACCAGCACCAGACAAGAAAGGAAATTCCACCAACGTATAAAAACGCGGTTTTGAACCATCATTTTTCGGAACAAATGCGCGCGCATCGCGCCATTTGCGTTGCCATTTTGATTCCCGTTCTATCACTTTCTTGATATCATCAGATGCCATTTTTTTGCTCCATATTTGGGTTTGCCGAAAAACCTTAGCAAAATTGCGCCAAATTTTCAAGTTTTTTATATATGTTTTTTACGCACACGGGGCATAAGCATCCGGTATTATAATACCGCATATATTTTTCTTGACTTTTCCGCGGGGTTGCGACATAATAGGGCGAACTTTTTAATACAACAAAAGGCAAAACAAAAATGATGGCGACAAAATCGTTAAAAAAGTGCGAATTAGAAGCCAAATGGTATCTGATTGACGCAACAGATTGCACGCTGGGACGTTTGGCGGCGTATACCGCAAACATCCTGCGTGGCAAGAACAAGGCCACATGGACACCGAACATGGATTGCGGCGATCATGTGATTATCATCAACGCGGACAAGGTTGCTTTATCTGGCACCAAGGCCGACAAAACAAAATTCTATTGGCACACCACATACCCAGGTGGCATCAAAGAACGCACATTGGGTCAAATGCGCGCGGAAAAGCCGACATTGTTGGTTAAAAACGCGGTTAAACGCATGATGGGCCGTCGTACCACGGTTGCTTTGGCGGACAAACGTCTGACAAAATTGCACGTATATGCGGGTGCTGAACATAAACATGCCGCGCAAAATCCGGTTGTGATTGATTTTGCGGGTCTGAATCGTAAAAACAAAAGGGGCGAATAATGGCAACTGAAACCAAGAAAACAACCGCCAAGAAAGCGGCGATTACTACCAAGAAAGCGGCCCCGGCAACCAAAAAGGCCCCGGCGGCAACGAAAACAACCAAAACTGCGGCGGCAAAGCAACAAACCGCAACCGTTGCCACACCAAAGTTGGACAAGGCAACCTATGCAACCGGCAAACGTAAAGATTCCGTTGCACGCGTGTATCTGATGCCGGGCAAGGGCAATATTGTTATCAACAACAAACCTATGACCGAATATTTTCGTCGTCCGGTGTTGCAAATGATTTTGAATCAACCATTTGCGGTTACTAAACGCGAAGGCGCATACGATGCGTTCGTAATGGTTATGGGCGGTGGTTTATCGGGCCAGGCAGGCGCGGTAAAGCACGGTATTTCCAAGGCATTGGAACGTCAAGAACCGGATTTACGCGCGGCATTGAAATCCGCTGGGTTCCTTACCCGCGACAGCCGTGTTGTTGAACGTAAGCACTATGGTTTCCACAAGGCACGTCGTTCAACCCAGTTCAGCAAACGTTAAACCGTTTGTTTGGAAACAAATCAAAAACCGCCTTTTCGGCGGTTTTTTATATTGAATTTGAAAAAAAATGTGTGTATACTGTGGCGGCAAATCTTACAGTAAAAGGGAAAATTATGATTAAAAAAGAAAAAATCAAAGATTTACATTATTCTGTAACCGGCATTTTGACCGCAGACGAAATTCAGGCGGCCGCCGATAAAATCCTTACCAAATATGGTGAAGATGTTAAAATGCCCGGTTTTCGCAAGGGTCATGTTCCATTAACCGTTCTGCGCCAGAAATATAATGCAAACGCCATGGCGGATGCAATCGATAAATTGATGAACGGCGATTTGGAAAAATATGCAACCGAGAAAAAAATCCGTCTGGCCGGGGCACCGCGTGCCGACCTTGGTAAATGTGAAATCGGGTCTGATGCCGAATATACATTGGAATTCGATATTTTGCCAACACTGGGCGCAATCGATTTAGATAAATTTACGGTTACCAAGAAAACTACTAAATTGGATGAATCCGAGGTTGACAAGGCATTGGAAAATCTGCGCCACGCACGCAGCGTTGCCGAAAAGCAACCAACAGAATATAAGGCCGAAAACGGCGACACCGCTGTCATCGACTTTACCGGATATATTGGCAAAGAAGCATTTCCTGGCGGTGCGGCAAAAATGCACCACCTGGTTTTGGGTTCTGGTTCATTTATTCCGGGGTTTGAAGACCAAATTGTTGGGCACCGTGCCGGTGACAAATTCGATGTCAATGTAAAATTTCCAAAAGATTATCATGCCGACAACTTGGCAGGCAAGGCGGCGCGTTTCGAGATTGTCTTGCACGAGGTTCGCAAACATGTCTTGCCAGAATTAAACGATGAATTCGCCCGGGAAATTGGTCAAGAAACGGTCGAAAAATTACGCGAACACATCCGTAATATTCTGAACGGCCAATATATAGATGCCGCGCAATCAGAAATGCGCAATGAATTATTGGACATTTTGGCGGACAAAATCAAACTTGATTTGCCGGATGTTTTGGTCGAACAAGAATTACAAATGGCCAAAGACGAACACGAACATCATCACGCACACTGTGATGGCAAATGCGAAGGCGATTGCAAATTTGACGAGAAAAAAGAACGCAAAGACGCTGAACGCCGTGTTAAATTGGGCCTTATATTGGCGGAATGGGGCTCTGCAAATAAAGTAGAAGTTACCCGGGACGATCTGCAACAGGCCATTTGGGCCGAAGCCGCACGCTATCCAGACCCGAAACAGGTATTTGAATTCTATAACAAGAATCAAAACGCCCTGACAATGCTGCGCGGTATGATTTTCGAACGCAAAGCTCTGGACGCGATGTTGACCCATGTTAAGCAAAAGGAAAAAGCGGTAAAACCGTCCGAATTGTTCGAACCAGCAAAGGCAAAATGATGGGCAAAATCAGACAATTCTTTGGGCTGGGCCCCAGTAAGCGCGAACAACGCCGTATGGAACAAGAAGCATTGGAACAACGGGCTGGGAATCGGCGCCGGATCGAAAAACAAATGTTCCTTAAACTTTTGCGAACAATGTGCGAAACATACGAACACCAAAAGTTGAATTCTTGGTATCACGATTTCGGCGGTTGGAATCCAGGGCCCACCGTGCGCGCATATAAGATCGCACCCACGGCACCGATATTTGAAATTCATCACGAAACCCATCGCGGCTCGCCGAATTATTATAATATCCAGGTGTGTCGAAACGTCCCAGAATTCGAAGAAATATACAAAGAAAGGTACTTTGTCCCAGATCACCGAAGAAGATACGTTGATGCTGTATTCGAATTGGTACGCTTCGGTCCGGATGCCATTACGTCCGAAACCCGACAAACTTTAAAGGATTTGAAAAAAATAACAGACAGGCATCCTGTAATTTGGACCAATTACAAAGAAAGCCGCGCCATTTGTTATATGCAAGGGCTGCAAAAGCACAGATAAAACAAAATCCGCCCAGAATAGGGCGGTTTTTAATTTTTCACCCAGACAACCAAAAACAATTGAATTTTCGTGGAAATTCTAGTAAATTTATTACAAACGCACGAAAAAGGGCGTTTTTACACCAAAAAAATCGCTGCAACCCGCAGAAATCCGCCATTTTTTCAAAAAAATCGGTCAGAATAGGGCGGTTTTCACAATTTTTGGCTTTAACAACAGCATCATCCCGAACATAAAGGCCCACCGGTCCCGCCCACCGCACAACGAAATCCGCCAGCCATGACGGGCCACCCAAAACGCCGGAATATATTTTAATTTCTTTCCCGGACATTCAGCCGCGCAAAATTTACAAAACCAATAAAAAATACACAACCAACAGGCACCAATACAGCAAGCAAAATTTCATTAAAGATATATTTATGCCATACGGCTAATAGCGAGCAAATTATAAAAGGACATATATTTATATGTCATGGACGACGCCCAAAAATCAAAACGAACAGCGAGCAGGCCATGTTAAATCAAAAACCAAACACAAAAGCCAAGCGCTAATAGCGAGCAAATTTTAATCAGACATATATTTATACATTTACGCCGCCATAACACACACAAAGGCAAGAAGAATTTTTTTTCACAGATGGCCACCAACGAAATCCGACCAGCAAATCATATTGGTATTATATTATGTGTGGTTATAGTGGGCTTTGCACACTTAACAATCAACTTCCAGATAGTGTAAAATTTATGGATTTATATTATGTATAGTTATAGTGGGCTTCGCACACTTAACTATACATAATATACATTATGCGCCTTTTGTGTATCATCGCCCCGCCGTCCAAACGCCGGTTTTTATCTGTTCGTATTTTTACAGAAAAAACATATCGTTATATCACAAACCTTACACCGTGTTTTAAGTTTTTATATCGTCAACACCACAAAAATTCGGCCTATACACATCCAAAATGCCGCATTTTGTTATCAGAAATTTAATCCGCATAAAATATCATCCGCCCCAACCCCAATTTTTAATTCAAAACGGCATCAAATCGGTAATTTTTGGGCCATTTTGGCTTATGTGTACCCCGCCCCACCATAAGTTTATATACAATTTTACAAACTCAGTCTAACATTTCAATTTTACTAATATTTTTTAATTTTTATAAAATCTGATTTTTGCGAAAAAACACCCAAATTTCGGGCAAAAAAAATCGGATTTTTGTTTTATGTAAATAAAACACTTGCCACAAATTGCCAAATCTGATAGCATCAAAAACGAACCGGGAACAGAACCTGTGTTCGGGGCTGTCGAAAGCCCATGCATATCCGGTGCAATGCATCGTAATCCGCCGCGATTTCGTGTTTTTGCACCGTGTGTTACCCCAAATAATGGTTGGGGTGCCTTTGGTGTATATTTAAAGACCATTGGAATCGTTGATATGCATGATTTTCGAACACCCCGACCGTCCGGTTTCCGCGACGGTTATTTTTTAGGCCACACAAAGGGGGATATTATGTCAAAGTTTTTAATATCAATTATCGGCACACTGATTACAGGGGTGGCATTTGCCGCGGGTGAAAATATTCCAACATCAAAAGGTTATGTTGATAGTTTGGTTGCCGAAAAACAGGACAAAATTTCCGCAAATGATGGTGTTGTGCCCCAGGTTTTAACGAATACTGGCACGGCGGGTGAAATTGGCACCAAAGATATTTATACTTCCGCAAATGCGTATTCCGGACAAACCGATGCACTGATTGATGCCGTTACAATGAACACCGCGGTTCAAAACGCAATTGACAGTGAATTCCAATGTGTGGAATGGGTTGACAACGACCCGACAAAAGATTGTTTGTTGATGGATGTCAGAAAAACAACTAATGTGTTACAAAATCCAGTATCGTTGAATAATGCAATATTCGATTCAGCAACTGCGACCCTATCAAACACATGGACAACCAACAAAGATTATATGCATTTGTATTTATGGTATGCAGATCGTGCCGTTTATAGTAGTAGTGGACAAGTAAGAATAACTATACAAAATTATTTTAGACAAGGCCAAACATACAAAAATACATTTACCACAGGTCCAACGACTCATTATTTTTACATAAAACATAATGACAGCAAAGACATTGGGGCGTATTTTGAAATTGAACCATCAACCACATATACAGTTATTGTTAAAGCCCTGGAAACCGATTTATCGATAGTCGGGGGATTAAAAGTGCAGGTTATGTTGGTGCGTGGAAATTATGCCTATGAAGATGTTTTGCCATACGGTGAAAACATTTATATACCACAAAACTAATAAAAATTTATAGTTCCTCTCTCTTAAACCAGGCGTATTTGGTTTGCCTGATTTTTAACTAAACACTTACGCCCCCTATTCCATTGCGGCAAGGCGTTCCAATTGGTCAGCGGAAATCAGCGCATCTATCATCTCGTCCAAACCTTCGCCGCCCGCCAAAATATCATCCAATTTATATAATGTCAGTTTGATACGATGATCGGTTACACGCTGTTCTGGAAAATTATAGGTACGGATTTTTTCACTTCTGTCGCCAGAGCCAACCATACTACGCCGGGAACTGGTCCGTGCGGCATCTTGTTCGTTGCGCTGTTTTTCGTACAGTTTTGAACGCAAAACCGCCATGGCGGTCGCCTTGTTTTGAATCTGGCTGCGTTCATTTTGGCATGTAACAACTATGCCCGTTGGAAAGTGCGTAATACGAACCGCACTGTCGGTTTTATTAACATGTTGACCGCCCGCCCCGGATGCGCGGAACACATCGATACGAATATCTTTTTCTTCGATTTTCACGTCTATATCTTGGGCCTCGGGCATAACGGCCACCGACACAGCACTGGTATGAATACGACCGCCCGCCTCGGTTTCCGGAACGCGTTGCACGCGATGAATACCCGATTCAAATTTCATACGCGCATAGACCCCATCGCCATCAATTTTGAATATAATTTCTTTATACCCATGCAACGAAGTCGCGTTTTCTTCCACAATTTCGATTTTCCAACCATGCCGCAACGCATAGGATTTATACTGATTAAACAAATCGCCCGCAAACAGCGCGGATTCTTCGCCACCCACCCCCGCACGAATTTCCATAATGGCGCTGTTATCGTCCGCGTCATCCCGTGGCAGCAAGGCAATTTGTAACCGTTTTTCCACGTCAGGCATACGATGTTTTAGTGTTTCCAACTGTTCTGCGGCAATTTCGCGCAGTTCCGCATCATGCTGCATTTCGGTCGCATCAGATATGCCCTGCTTTATCTGAAAATATTCATCCACCAGGGGCAAAATCTCGTTCAGACGTGAATATTCCTTTGACAACTTTGTCAATTCGTCACCCGACACATCGCCCGAATTCATAGCAACCTGAATATCTTCCGCGCGCTTTTTTATATCTAAAAGCTTCTGATCAATAACCATTTTTAACCCATTATTTAACCAATTTTATTGCGTCCGCCAATGACACAGTTTGCTGTTCACCGCTGGCCATATCTTTAACGGCCACAACCTTATTTTTTACTTCATCGGTTCCGATTATCATACTGAATTTAGCCATAATTTTATCGGCATATTCAATTTGATTTTTGAACTTTTTATCGGTGTCCAGATATGCCACAGACGGCACGCCGGCATCGCGCAACGCGTTCAAAACCGACATTGCATACGGTAAGTTATCGTTCCCCATAACCAGCACCGCCACATCCGTTCCGGATTCAAATTTGCTTAAATCAATCTTGCCAGATTCCATCAAAGCAACCAACAAACGCGATACACCTATCGATGCCCCCACCCCAACGATCTTGGTTTTGGAAAATTTGGATACCAGGTTTTCATATCGTCCACCACCACCAACCGCCGGCAAGTCCGGATAATCTATCGAGAAAAATTCAAATACAATGCCGGTGTAATACGAATGTCCACGCATAATCGAGACATCTATTTCCGCGTTTTTGACCCCCATGGCATTCAGTAAATCCATAAAAGTGTCCATTTCCGCAATTGCGCCATCCAAATCTGCGCTTTTGCCACGGAACGAACGATAACCATTTGTAAACACTGAATCTATTTCCTTGGCGGCATCCGCCCCAACCGTTTCAATCATACCATCCATAAAATCAGATATCTTGTCGCGTTTGTCTATCAAGACAAATGCTTCGCGCGCCTGGGCTTCATTTAACCCCAGATATGCAAACATGGCGTTCCAAAAACGACGATTCCCAATTTTTACTTTTATGCCCCCGACAATATCCGACACAGATTCATACACCCGCATCAAAGTTGACACAATTTCCGCATCATAATTTAATGACAGTGTTTGAACCCCCAAAATGTCAATGTCCAATTGCCAAAATTCGCGATAGCGCCCGCGCTGGGGTCTTTCGCCACGATAATTGCGGGCAAATTGATATGTATAGAACGGAAAAGTTAATTCATTAAGGTGCCCCGCAACAAAGCGCGACAACCCGACCGTTCCGTCATACCGCAGACCCATTTTCGTATCGCCTTTTTGAAACAAAAATATCTGTGTTTCAATTTCGTCCCAGTTATCTTTATCGGTCAAAACCTCGGCCCGCTCTATTGCCGGCAAATCAAGACGCGAATACCCACAGTTCCGCAACACGTTCTGCATACGGCGTGCACATTCATCAAAACACCGTTGCTGGGCCGGCAGCAGTTCTATAAATCCCGATAAAGGTTTTGTTGGTTTCAAATCCATTTTATTTATCCTTATGTTTTTTATTGTTTGATTTTGGGCATGCGCCCAACCGAATTATTTTATGATTTTTGTACACTAGAAACACTTGCCCAAACGGGCATGATGGACGAAATAAAAAACATTACACTTCATAAACATACGCAGATTATACAATATGCGCATCAAATTTTCAATAATTTTATTTGTACCCTTAATCCATGGTGCGAATTAAACGCTTAATGTGCCGCAATCGCAAGAACATATATATATCCGCCGCCGCGTACAGCATAAGGTAAATCGCCAAAAACCATACCAAGACGCCAATCGCCAAATTCGGCATAAACAATAACGACAGCGCCAATAAAACCAACACGCCCGACACAACAACATCGGCGATATGATTACCAATATGCGCCCGCGCCACATTTACCGCAAAGAACAGTAACCGCAGCGCGTTCATTAAAAACATTACTATAAATATATAGATAACCCCAACCGTCGCGCCGTACGGATATATGCAAAATATCACCCCCAACATAAATGTAACCAAACCAAAGAACACATCAAATGTGCCGGCGGTTAATCCTTGGGTTGAAACGAAAACCATACTGGTCCGGTACAGGCCAAAAATTACCAACACCGCCCCAACGATAAAAGTAACCGCAGACAGAAATTCCACGGGCTTTATCATCATTAACAATGCAACCGTGATAAACAATATCGCCTCGCCCAACAAAAGTGGCGCAGTATGACGATAGACCCGTTTTGCCAAACGGATTAAATCTTTTTTCTTATCTCTTGGTTTTTTCATTATAAATCCCCCACAAAATTGCATACTTTTAACACATTATACCACATTTTTATGTATAAAACAATACGAATAAATACACACGAAAACCTTGTTGCAGACACCATATTTTATAAGTATAATCAAAATATGATATACACCGATAGCCATTGTCATATACGACCTGAACCGGAAAATCCGGATATTGCATGCAGAATTTATAATTCTGCGCGCGCCATTGATTGGGAAAATGCAATTGATATTTCTGAACGCGATGATGATAAAAACTTTGCCACAATCGGTATTCACCCGTGGTATATTGCGGATGCTGGTGCCGAATTTGAAACGGCAATAGCGGAAATATTGGCATCACACCCAAATCTGATGGTTGGCGAAATCGGACTTGATAAATTCAAACCAGACATGGATCGTCAAGTCGAAGTATTTACCCGCCAATTAGAAATTGCCGCACGATTCCGCCGCCCGATACACCTGCACTGTGTTGGCGCATGGGACAAAGTTTTACACATATTTCGGGAACACGAAAGAAATATGCCACCCGCCGTTTTGGCACACGGCTTTACGGGCGACCCGTCCCAAATTGAAATGTTGGCAAATAAATATAATATGTATTTCTCGTATTCTGTGCGCGCAGACAACGAAACAAATGCCACCCGCGTATCGAAAACGCCGGCAAATCGAATCTTGGCAGAAACAGACACTTTTGACGCAGGCGAAGAGATACCCGAACTGGACACGATTATAAATATGATTGCCGCCGCACATAATTACGATGCAGACGAAATGTCTGAACAAATTTATCAAAATATCCAAAGGATTATAAGTTATGTCCGACCGATTGCATAGGACCCGCACATTATTGGGCAACGACAAAATCGAAAAATTACAAAACGCAACTGTTATGGTTTTTGGATGCGGTGCGGTCGGTTCTTTTGCAATCGAGGCACTGGCTCGATCGGGTGTTGGGAACATAATTTTATTGGATTTTGATGTGGCCGAAGAATCAAATATCAACAGACAATTATTTGCCACAGAATCTACATTGGGGCGTAAGAAAATAAATATTGCCCAGGAACGAATTGCCGATATTAACCCAGATATAAATGTAACCGTTTTCGACATATTTTTTGATGAAAAAAGCACCCTGCCCGTGCGTCCTGATTTTGTGATTGACGCCATCGATACGGTCAAATCAAAGATTGCGATTTATCGTTGGTGCAAACAAAATAATATACCTTTTATATCATCCATGGGCGCGGCGCGCAAAACAGACCCAACAAAAATTAAAATAGATAAAATATCAAAAACTTTCGCCTGCCCCCTTGCGGCAACAATTCGCCGGGCGGTCCGTGCCGAACGCATTGGCGATTTTCCGGTCGTGTTTTCAACCGAATTGCCCGCCCCGCACAAATCACCCACCAAGGATTTTGGATCTATCATAACTGTAACCGGTACATTTGGATTATTTATGGCAAATTATGCAATAAAAAAAATAACCGCATAAAAAACCGCCCAAATGGGCGGTTTCATTTTTTATTTATACCAAATTATTTTTCATCACCAAATTCTTTGGCATACTTGGCCTTTAAAGCACGAACTTCTTTCAATGCCTTGGCGGCTTTGCGTTCCTCTTGTTGCGCAACACGCAAAGCTTCCTGGGTTGCCTGCTCTTTTTCTTCGCACGCCTTCATCAAATTAGTTTGCACTTCTTTGACACGCGCCGCAGCAGCCAACACCTGTTCATTTGCCAATTGTAATTCTGCCAAAACTTTGACCGTGTCTTCACCTGGTTTGGCCGCCTGTTCGAATTTCTCGCCATATTTTTGTTCAGCGATTTCGTGTTCCTTTTTTGCGGCCTCCAATTCTTGAATCCAAACTTCCAAGGTTTTCTGAACGATGCGCAATTCTTGCGCATTTTTCGGATGTCCAATCGGCAAGGCACCAACAGGCAAAACCATTCTGGCTGGTTCTGGGTCATCAACCACACGGACATCTGGTAATTCGGCCTTAGTCGCTTTTGCCTTGGTTGATGAAGCTTTGGTCTTTGAAGATTTCTTTTTGAAATTTTCCACCAACGCCTTGAACTCTTCAAAATGTTCGGCCTTGAACAATTTTAAAGATACACTTTTAGTTCCGGCTGAATTAACGAACCAAGAATTTACAGTATCTTTCAAGGCTGGGTTATCCTTTAAAATCTGATATTTCAACTTTGAAACAGATTGACCGTTCTTCAATTCCAATTTTTCTGCCAATTGTTCCAATGTCCAATGATTTTCATCAGCCTTGATAACCGGCTTAACAGCGACGGCCGACTTAACTTTGTCTTTTTGGCCCGCTTTTTTAACACCAGTTTTTGCCTTCGTGGATTTTTTCTTTTCAGAATTTTTGCCATATGTTTCATCATACAGGCGTTTCAATTCATCGAAATGTTTCGGATTGAAACGTTTTCCTTGGTTTCCCAGATTAACAAACCAATCTTCGCCATCAATTTCAGGATAAGATTTTTTCAATCCGCTTTTCCACAGATAAAATTGATCTATCGTATCAAAGCCCAATTTTGTAGACAGGTCTTCAAGCGACATCCAATTTTCGACCGATGGCTTTGGGCAAACAAAGTTATCTATTGCATCGGCCCAAAGATTCAATTGTTCAACTGCGCCACTCCAACTTAACTTTTTAGCAACAACTTCCGTTAAATACAACGAAGCCAATTTTGGACCTTTGCGCAATCCTTCGGCCGATGAAGGCACCGGATTAGAATTTTCAGTGGTCGCAATAAGTTTCTTAAGCTTTTCAATATCCGATAATTGGGCACGCGAACCGGCTAATTCTATGCCTGTTCTTAATTTGCTAATATCATCATCGGACATTTGAACCAAGATATCTTGGGGATTTTTATCGCACAAACCGTATAACACGGCATGCAATGCCCACAAGCAATTGATTGATTGTTCGTTTTTATTTATCAATTCAATCAACACATCCAATTGTGTCAAAAGCAAGTGTTGCATTTTGAACCAGTCAATATCTGGATCAAGTGCTTTTCTTACAGCAATCAAAAATTCTTCATACGACATTCTGCCATCGTTATCCGGCAATATCTTGTTCTGTTTTTTAGCCATGTCAGCCTCCGTTGTTTTCTATACTGAATATGTAGCACAAAAATATATATTGTCAAGTGATTTTTAAAAAATAATACTATAAAAATTTGCGCCCCCGCGCCAATTAACGCGAACGGATACCAATTTTTTGTTTTAATACATTGAAATCAGTATAAAAATTTTGGAATTTTGCCAATTTTTCCACAATAGTAAAACTGGTTCCGATGCGCGATACATCATGAGCATCGTCAACCACCAAAACCGGCATACCGGCCGCCGTAATTTGCCTTATTTTACGGGCACGGGCACCGATTGGTCCATAACGGCGGTTGCCCATCAACGCAGTATTTATCTCGATTGGTACATGATTTAACGCCAATGCTTTCAGCGCTACCGCTTCCATATCATCATATCGCAACCCCATTTTGCGTGGCAAATCAAAGTGCGCAATCCAATTAAACCGAAATACCATCGGCCGCCAATCAAATTCTGCCAACCGCATAAGGTTCTGATAATATTCGCGTAACAATCGTCCAGATTCCCGCGCATCTGCATTTTTTATATCATGAACATTTAATACCCCATCCGCCCCACGGTCAATAAAATGCATCGCACCAATGATATAGTCCGGATTCAGACGTGTTACCGCATAATTTACCGCATCCGCCCATTCAGGATATTGAAACCAATCCATTTCCATTCCGCACAAAATGTTCATATCAGAATATTTTTCACGCAAATCACGCACAACACTATAATGTTCAGAAAATTTAGCAATTGCTTCATCTACATTGGCACTGTATATATTTGAATAGCCCCCTCGCACAGAATATTCATACAATCTGGATTTTTTAATTGCCGGATGAACGATAAAGTGATTTGAAAAACCGATTGTTTTAAATCCACCCGTCCGTGCCGCCTCGATCATTTCTTCGGGGGTATTACGGCCATCAAATCCGGCTGTATGGGTGTGCAGTGTATAATTTGTTTTCATATTTCATCCTTTGCGTGTCCCACCAGTATTGGACTTTTCGCCGCAATATGTCAAACACAAATTAAATTCGACCTTTGGTCGGGGCGACAGGTATCTCGATACACAATAAATAAAATTAAAAAATCTCGTAAACTTCGATTTTTTAAAATTTTCTTAATTGTGTATTTTCGTATTCGCTCGGTCGGCGTTGCCGACACTGCGCGCAACCCGTAACGATTTCGCTTCACTTCGTTTGCAAAATCTACTTGGTTTCGAACCTACGGTTCAAATCCACACCCGCTGCGCGGCGATAAAATAATAATGCCGCCTTTGGCGACATTCTTATTTTATGGTCGGGGCGACAGGATTCGAACCTACGACATCTTGCTCCCAAAGCAAGCACTCTACCAGACTGAGCTACGCCCCGAGTGATTGGCATTATACGCTTTTTTTTCTCAAACGCAAGTTATATTTGAAACATCCTGGTTTTCAAACTTTTCGTTTCATTTTGCAAATATTATATATTACAGTAACTACCAGGAAATAAAATAATGTCAGAAAAAACTGTTCGTGTTGGAATTGCGTGCTGGGTTTTTAACCCGGCGGGTTTGATTTTGTTGGGGAAACGGTTATCGAAACACGGATTTGGCACATGGGCACCGCCGGGCGGGCACTTGGAATTTGGCGAATCACCTACCGAGTGCGCATCACGCGAACTTTTTGAAGAAACCGGAATTTTTATTCCAAACACGCACTTTCACCAGGTCGACATTACAAACGATATTTTTCCAGACAGACACTATATAACCATACATTATCGTGCCGATTCAATCACGGCAACACCGATATTGTGTGAACCCGATAAATGCGAAATGTGGAAATGGTTCAATCCTAATAATGTTCCACAAAACTTGTTTTCACCCGCCGAGAAATTCATCATGAAAATCAATACGGAACTTCGAAAAAATCAAAGAAATTAAACCACTGTTTTGGATATTGTAAAATCAGATTTTCCAGAAAACCGGCATATTCATCCGCCATTGTTTTAATATCTTTGGTATTCAATTTTTTGACAAAAACACGATATTTTTCGCCCGCGGTGTTCATGTTGGCAATTGCAAAGACCGGACAGTCGCACACACGTGCAAACCTGAACACACCCATAGGCAGCGCGCAAGGCGCACCCAAACATTTTGATTTTATAATTTTATCTGGGCTATTTGGCGAAAGCCGGTCCCCCGCCATCATAACCAATTCTCCGCGCATAACAGCATCGTACATTTCGCCCGCCATCGCGACATCTATTTCTTCGGTTGGATGAATTACCGTATTGGTATAATTTGCATGTCGTTCAATGAAACTGCGAAATATCGAATTTTGGCCAACATTCATAAAGGCATGCATACGCACCCCCGCCGCATTTGGAATTGCGCACAGTGCTTCTATATTTCCAAGGTGCGAACATATAAAAAACGCCCCGCCCCCGGTTGACAAGATATTCTGAAATTCGTGCCAATCGACATCTTTATTTATATCAAATTTTATCTTTGTTTTTTTATCGCATATCGCAGACATTTTATCAACAACTGAACACGCAAATGCGCCAATGTGCCCAAAAGAAGAAAAATGCGATTGCTTTAATTTTTTCTGTTTCTGGTACGCGTTTAATATTTTTTTATATTTGGCCGATGCCACACGTGCGGGACGCGCCCCCAGCGCAATCGTCCAAGATATAATGCGCACAAAGAACTTTACCGCGCGTATCCCCATCACACGATATACCCACCACAAAAATTCCATCCGGAATCGACCTGCGCCACGTTCACGGACCTTATACCAATTTACCACCACTTCTTGCCTTTGGTTTGTTTTGTGTTATATTCTTCGTATGAAGATTTTTATAGCAGATTTAACCACGATATGCAACCAGGACGATTTGATTGCCAAATTGACCCAATCTGATGTGGAAAAATATAAATCTTTTAAGCGGAAAATCCGCGCACAGCAATTTTTGATGGCACATTATGTCAAAAACCAATTCGATTCTGAATTCAAATACACATCCATTGCCCACAAAGATAACTTTGTTATTGTCGCGGCATCAAACATGCCAATTGGTGTTGATATTGAAGACACATCTAAAACACGCGATTTTAAAACAATGTCCGAATTTATGAATTTTTCAAATGTCAAAAATGCCGATGATTTTTATCGTGCGTTTACAGAATACGAGGCGCGTTATAAAATGCCTTTACCTGATTGTGGCCATGCGCGATTCTATACAATCGGCAATTATATGATTTGTGTCGTATCAAACGAACAGAATATTGAACCCGTCTGGACAAACTTAATTCCGGAACAAATACAGTGAAACAATATAAGACACTGCAATACCCAATGCCAATGTTATTCCCAAGGCGGAAATTATCGAAAATCCGGTAAATGCCAATAAACCAAACCCAATAAAACTGGTCAAGAACGAATAAAACACCGGCCACATTTCGCCACCCGCCCCAGAATTTATATGGAATATTGCATAATCTAAACCCAAACCAACCACGATAAAAAATCCCAACAAATGGAAAAATGTTATTGGCATACCTAAAACCGCCAAAACACCAATGGTCGCCCCAACACCCAACAATGGTGGCACTAAATATTTAAACGCCTGTCCACGATACAAAATTATCAGCCCCACAAGTAAAATCATCCCACAAACACACAAAAGCCAGTAAACTTCGTGGCTGTATTGTGTCATTTGCATCTGAATCTGTTTTGCCGGAACAATCAACCGGGCATTTTCATTTGAAACGACCGTATCGGCGGATATAGAACTGACCGAATAAACGAAACCGTCCTTTTCCAATATAAAATTTTTAACCCAATCACCGAAAACATCGTCTTCTATATTCATTAAGCCGCCATCAACAAATTTTGGCACATTTTTAAGTTCCAATACTTTACGAATACGTTTAGATTCAGATTCATATAACTTTTTAATCAAATCCCGATTTTCCAACTGACGTGCAAGCGATGGAACAACGGATGACGGGCCAAAGAAATTTACCCCGGAATCGCGAATACCCTCTTCTGTTTCCAAAACAGATTGAATGTTTTTGCCACGCACAACCAACAAACCGGTTTTATTTGATTTATTTAATTCGCCAATTATTCTTTCCGCAACGGCAAGTTTTTCTGTCGGTTTATAAAGTGCCGACATATTATTTTCAAATCGCGCAAAACAACAGGCAAACGCCATTATTACGACAAATATCGTCATTACCCATATCCGATATTTTTTATTTAATGGGTGCACAAATTTCTGTTTTGTAGAATTTGCCCGACAAGACACAAATAAATTTATAAACACATAGATTGCCCCAAGACCAGCAATTGTAAACACGGCAATTTGACGCAATAGTGAAACAGACGAAAATAACAGAGGCACAAAACAGATAACTGTCGTTAAAAAAGAATTCCATACATTTTTACGGACAAGCATCCTGTCCTTGTCATTTCCAATATTTATAAAGTGAAACGCATAATCTATACCCAATCCAATAAGCGATGTTCCAAACACAAAAACCAATATATGCGGTTCGCCAAAACATAAAAACAACGCAATTGTTCCCGACAAATACCCAACCGCCAAACTTGTTATTATTGGTAACATAGTACCAATTCGCCGAAATAACATATAATTTAGAACAACAACCGCGATTATTGCCAAAATGGATATTATTCCCAATTCTATTTTACTGCGATTATACATTTCGGCAGTATGGACAGGTGCGCCCCCCATATATATTTGTACATTTTCAAATTTTTCAATTTTATCTGTTAATTTTTTTATTGCCTTGACCAAAGCATCATTATTTTGCACATTAACCCGTACCGGCAACATATAGAAATTATACGGTGCCTGATATTGCCAAAGTGCCCCATTTTGCGGGACCCAATTACTGTTATTATTCTTTGTCATTTCAAACAAATAATTTGTAAACAATAAAAACGGGTCTTGTCCCAACGGCAGCATATTCGGTGCCATTGAAGATTCCATCTTTAATCGGGCATTATTTGTTATATTGGTAAAATCGCCACTTTCCAACAATTTGCGGTCCGCCGCACCAATCATAACATTATGATATTTTCCAAATATCGAAACGAACTCGCGGGGGGAAAAATTATTTACCACGGGTTCAAATTCCAAAAATTCATCAGAATTCAGCACATCTTGAATTTGTTTTGTGGCCATATCGCCGGCAAATCTGTCTTCTGACTGAATGACGATATTAACCACAGATGAAAAATTTTCTGTAATCGTCTGAATCGGCCAACCATCCACATTTTCAATATTCAGCAAAGATGTCAAATTTGTCTGAAAACGCATCGGCGACCGCACCAATGCAATCGCCCCCAACACGCCAAGTGCCACAATAAAAATTATACGTTTAACACGCGATTTCATCACTTATTTCCGTATTCATGCGTTTAAAGTTTATAATAACCACTGTTCCATTATTATATGTGATTATAATTTTATCTAAATCATCCGTAGTTCCATACATAACCACATCTTGAAGAATATCTGCGATTGCATCAAATCGCGGTCTGGCGGTTAATTGCCACGAATTTTTTCCATATTCAATATATTCAACCGCGAACACGGTCTGTAACCGTGAAATATCACCATTTAATACATCATCTATGATTTTTCGGACATAGGAAAAATATGGCAAAGAATTCAAATCTTGTGCCACCCCGTCAACACAGTATTTTTCTTTGGTTGAAACAAAAACTTGCTTTTTCGGTGTATCTTGCATCCAAATAAAGCCCTGATTTTTTGTGAACTTTACGCGCCCTGTTGCCACAAAGCGTTTGGTTGATTCAGGCAATAATTTAATTTGGTTAAATGATGCCGACACGGATTCCAGATTTTTACTAAAACGCCCCAATCTTTCCGGCATATCGGTAATTTGAGCCCCGTATGAAGTGCCAACAAATAAACAAAACACAAATAAAAATATTTTTTTCATTTTTCCCCTTCGAATATTGTTAAAAATGGTTCTGGCAATTGGAAATAACTTTCATGCGTTTTAAGGTTAACCGCCATCTGTTTTGTTTCGGCGACACATATTTTATCATGTGTTTCGGCATCAAACATCTGGTATTTAAACATCAAGAAATTCTCGTTCGGCACATGCTTGACCCTAACAATTATTTTTTGTCCAAATACAGACGGTTTAATATACTTGACATTGATTGTAACAATCGGAAAAGCAAAGCCGATCCTTTCCATATCTGTATATGTCATGGCACAATCCGCCAACAGCGCACAACGCGCCCTTTCCATATATTTGACATAGTTTCCGTGCCACACAACCTGCATCGGATCTAAATCATAAAAAGGCACAGTTATTTCAATTTCTTTTTCCATGGTGAAAAATCCTTTTAACCATTCCAAATGGCATTATTACACACAAATATGTGTGCAGCAAGGCGATGTATAAATTATCCCGCAACATCCTGAAATTAGACCGACCATTTGGCGGATATATAACCCGTGTTGATTGTTGGATTATTTTAAGTCCCCGCCAATACAGTTTCACCAAAATTTCTATATCAAACCCCATGCGATAGAACAGCAAATGTCTCATTTCATCGCATGTTTCCTTCAATGGGTACACACGCATCCCGCACATGGCATCAGGCATATTTAAGTTACATGTCTCGATTGCCACCCAAAAATCGGTTATTTTGCGACCCACCCGACGTGCGCGTGGGGCACTTGCATCATACACGGGATTTCCAACAATTAAACAATTTGGATTATCACGCGACAACCCAAGAAAAACATCTATATCAGAAACATCATGTTGACCATCGGCATCTATTTGCAAGGCATGCGTAAAACCGCGATTCATTGCCACATCAAAACCGATTTTCATCGCCCAACCTTTGCCACGATTTGGCGAAGCCCCAACGTATTCAAAATTATGTTCCGCGCATATTTCTTTTAATTTGCGTGATTGGGATGATACACTGCCATCATCTATCACTATGACCGGCAATTCAACGCCCGCCAAACGAACGGCGAAATTCCGAAATTCATCAGAATGATTATAGCACGGAACAATTATAACCGGTTTAAACATCATTGCCGCTCCTTGATAACAATTTTTCCGGCCGAACAAACTTTACCTTTTTGAGAATAACAAAAACTAAATTCATTCGGCCCAAGGCGCATCAACTCAAAATGCGTTGTTACATCAGGTAAAATCAGCGAAGAATACTTTAATTTTACAACTTCAAACCCGTTTACCGATGTATTAAAGAAATGCTTTAAATACACAAACACAAAATGCATCTGAATTACACCAGGCAATATCGGAAAATTCGGAAAATGCCCGACAAAATACGCGCTGTCTCCCAAAAATGTTAGATCCGCACTTAAATTAGAATCTGTTTTTTTAACGTGTTGCATCATCGGTTCAACAACAGACGAATTTAGCATCGACAAAATTTCATTTTTAACAAATTTGCCCTGGGTATTGGTTGGAATTTGATGAACAAACCTGATAAATTTAGGCAACGCGACCGCCTGGAAAAAACCAGACAAGTATTTTTTTATTTCACCAACCAAAGCACGTCGTCCAATTTCTATAATTTTTTCGGTCCCAATATCGCTTAATTCTAACATGCAACCCACAGAATCACGAATACCCTTGCGAACAACAGCACAATAGGCACGCGCAATATATGGATGCAATTCTAATTGCCGTTCCATGTCTGGCAAAGAAATCCGCTCTTCGGCAATTTTAACAATTCTGTCTGCGCGCCCAATCAATTCAAACCTGCGACCATCCAACATTTTGACCGCATCAGACATCAAATACGGATTGTCAAAACAATAAGGCGAATTTATAAGCAAACAATCATTTTGAATCGACACATTAACCGTTTCAAATATGGTCCAATTAGTATCGAATTTTTGTTGTCTAAATGCGATGCCACCGGTTTCAGTGCTTCCAAAAACTTCAAACGGAGACACACCAAAAATTTCATACGCAGATTCAGATGTCTTGGTGCTTAACAAACTGCCTGATGTAACTATACCGATACAATTTGCCGCAAATTTATATTGTTCTCCGTACCGTGTTATCCCATCCAAAAACGATGGTGTCGTTATGAACAATATGTTTTGATAGTTAGATTGTTTTTGCAACAATTCTTCGGGCGAAAAAATAATATCTGTATCAACCGCCAATCCACTAAAAATCGGGAATAAAACCCGCCATAAAACCCCGTACATATGATGTGGGGCAATAGAAGCAACAACAACCGGCAATTTGGCAATTTTATCTGAATGATGTGCGATATGATATTCGACTTCGGATACCAACATTGTAAGTGTCTTTTTTATGCGCTTTGGCACACCTGTGGACCCCGATGTAAAGAAATAAATTATCGCCTTGTCTGAATTTATAAACGTCCAATTTATCGGTGTTTCTGGGGCATCTGGGGCGACACAAATAAAACCTGGAAAAACGCCCATTACATCAGAAACGATAACATTACTTAAATCTGCGTACATGGATGCGTTTTGCGGTGTTAACATCGCCGGTAATGCCACCGCTTTATTGGCCTGAACCAAGGCGAAAAAACACACACAGAATAAATAAAAATTATTTGGAATATAAAGTATGACCGTATCCGAATCTATCTTGGTAAAATATTGTGCAAATCGGCCAACATCGGAAATAAATTTTTTCCAAGAAATATCGCCACCCGCGCCACAAAACAATGGTTTGGAATCTTGTTCATGCGCCATAAAAAGTTCAATTATTTTTTTCATTTCTGCGCGCCCTTACATGAATAATATATTCCACCAGTATCATTAAACCAATCAAACAATACGAAATCAGCCCATTGTAAACCGTCCACACCAAATCAGACATAAACACCGTTGCCAAAGAAATCAAAGTATTTATTGCTAAAAATATTACCCAAGCAATTGTCGCCATACGCGCGTGCTTAATTACCTTTGGTGTCATTTCATAGCGCATTTTTTGGATAAATTGCTGAATCAGGGGTGTTCCACGCAAAGACACCGCAAAAACCGCGCCAACACCTGCATTCATAAACACCGGGTAAAGTTTCAAAAATATATCTTGATTAGAAATAAGAGACAAAACCGCCAACAATATTCCGCAAATTCCGACCCATAAAATTTTGCTTTTGGCCATACCAATCAAAACGATGCAAATTAAAACAATTCCCATCATTCGGACAGAAAAGCCGCACTGCAACGCGACAAACACCGCAATCGGATACGCAACCGCAGCCAACAACCCCAATATTTTAAGCGGCCGTATTAACAATTTTTTCAATTGCATCTACGACATCCTGTAATGTGGAAATTTGTTTAAAATCTTCGGGTTTTACCCGAACCTTGATAATTTTTTGCAAACGCACAACCAAATCAACAGCATCTATACTGTCTAAATCCAAATCTTCACCCAAACGCGCATCAGGTTTAACAATTTCAGGTTTGCAATCAAAATCTTTAATTAAAATCTCAGAAACCTGTTTAAAAATTTCTTCTTTTGTATACATAGTAAATTACTCCAAATTCATACCATTTGTTTTTGCGATGTATTCCGCCAAAGTTGCGACAGATTTAAAATATGCCTTGTTGGCCTCTTTATCGGCACTGAAAGTAACACCATAACGTTTTTTTATTGCCATACCTAATTCTAATGCATCTATGGAATCAAGTCCCAATCCTTCACCAAACAATGGCGCATCTGTAACGATATCCGTTGCTGTAACATCTTCTAAATCCAACGCCGAAACAATTAATTCTTTGATTTCAGATTCAAGTTCTGTTCTTTTCATAGTATTATATTCCTAACTTTCAATTAACAACGGCAAGAATAAAAGACTTTACTTACGATGTCAAGAATTTATGGCTTAAACATCGCATCTGATGCCAAATTTGTTACATAAATAGCCTTGTCGCGCGATGACTTTCCTTCAATATTTTGAACATTTATTTCATCTTTCAATTTCAAGGTATACACCGACACCTTGTTGCCAATATCATACCACTTTTGCTTTTTACCCAAAATTGGTGGATTGTTTTCAATATGTATCGGCAAAATCGGTTTTCCCGAACTTATATGCAAATATGCGAAACCACGATGCAATCTTATTCTGCGCCCCGCCACAGTCCGCGTTCCTTCGGGGAACACAACGATATTATAACCGGCATTTAAGAATTCACTCCCGCGCGAAATAAACTCTTCCGCGCTCATATCGTTTGACAAATAAATATGGCGTATAACTTTTTTTACGAATACATTATGAAATAAACTTTCTTTAACAACACATACGCATTTTGGAATCAAGGCTATTAAAATCACAACATCTATTAGGGATGGATGATTTGCTATAATTATTCGGTCACTAATTTTCTTTAATTTTTCTCTATCACATTTAATGGATATAAGTCGCATTTTAATCATAAGCCACACAAAAAAACGCCAAGACACATGAATAGATTTTGATAAAATCCGCCTGCGCGCCGACCAATCACGATAAATAATTAACATTATAGGGAAAACTATACCCCCAAGCCCAAGCGCCCCTGCACCAAAAATAAAAAAACACAACATACACAGAAAACTGCGAATTATGCGCTTCATTTTTCTTCCATTTTCCAACAAGAATTTTCTATTTTTTTATCACCACACAAAAAACGTTCTAATGCTTCAAATGTCAAAGGCGAACTTTCTTTTGATTGTGGTTCCCATTGTATTTTTCTTTTTCCATCACTTGATAGCATAAATGCCAAGCCATGCGCATGCACCGGCGCATTCAAGAAAGGAATATACATATCGGGGGACCGTTCTTCAACGAACACAAATAAAACAGGTTTTTTTGTTGTTAATGCCGCCAAAATTCCAGACTCTAATGTTCGCGCACCGGCGGCCACAGATATATATGAATTTTTATTTTTCATCATAACCGAAAACGCACCCGCCGCCGCGTTGTGAACCGAATTACTGAACCCTGCCGGCGACATTTCACCTTCATCATGAAATTGCTGAATAAGTTTTATTGTTTGCCGCCATTCGCCATATCTGGATGCAAATACCATTTGATAATCGGAATTTTCCGGCACAACTAAATGTGCGATTCCAACCGCAATTTTTTCAATATCTGTCATACGGCGACGCGTCATTGACGGCACAAAAGAAACATCTGGCAAACTTTCGCTGTCAGATTCACGCCACACATAAAATTTATCCAGGCCAATTATATTATTCATACTTGCAAAAAAAGATTGTTTATACAATACTTAGCGCGAGTATACAAGGAACAAAATCCTTTTGCAAGCAGGTTTTAGGTATGAGCATTATTTTAAGCGATCTTGGATTTGTCTGTGCACTTGGCCCATCACATGCCGATATAATTGCACACGCAAAAATGGGCGACACAACTGGCATGTTTGGGGGCGATGTGCGCATCGGGAACACGACTGTTCCATTTGGTTCAATACCAATCAAGACAACACACTCAATGCGATTTTATGATTTGACATTGGCCGCGGTGGCGCAAATTATGCCGTCAATTGAACAATTAAAATCTGAATTTTCCCCTGCCCGTCTTGGCATAGTCATAGGGGCCAGCAACACCGCCGTTCACGAGGCACAAAAACACATTTCGCAGAAATTATCAAATGGCATAATGCCCCAAGAATTTTCGATATCCATGTTGGAACTTGGCACGCCCGCCGAATTGCTGCGCGAATTTATCGGCACAACCGGACCGGCATTTACGATTTCCACGGCTTGTTCATCCAGTATCAAGGCAATAGACACTGCGCGCGATTTAATTGAAAACAATGTGTGTGATGCAGTAATGTGCGGTGGTGTAGATGCGCGATGTGATTTTGCCCTTAATGGTTTTAATGCCCTAGAGGCACTTTCCCACAAATTGACTAATCCCATGTCCCAAAATCGCGATGGTATAAACCTTGGAGAATGCGCGGCACTGTTCATTATGAAACGTGGCGAAAACGGTATACGGGTTATGGGGTGTGGCGAAACATCCGATGCGTATCATCCAACCGCCCCAGACCCAACGGGCGCGGGCGCAATAGAATCTATGCGCACTGCAATTGCGGATGCAAAAATCACCGCAAACGATATAGATTACATAAACATGCATGGAACTGGCACCATCGCAAATGACGCAATGGAATCCAAGGCGATTTTCAATATCTTTGGCAATCGTCCAATTTGTGCCTCAACCAAACCGTTGACTGGACATTGTCTGGGTGCGGCGGGCGCGTGTTCGGTGGCACTGTCATGGCTTATGCTTAAATATAATTTTATAATTCCGCATATTTATGATGGTAAATTTGCCACAGATTGCGCCCATCTGCGTTTGGCAACCAAAAACGATTCAACGCAAATAAACACAATTTTATGTAATGCCTTTGCCTTTGGGGGCAGCAATTCAACAATAATAATCGGACGATAACATGCAAAAATATAATATTTCAGATTTATTACCCCACCGCCCACCGATGCAGTTAATTACGGACATAGAATCTGTGGATTTTGACGCCCAAAAATTGGTTGCCCGTGTTGATATAACAACCGATGATTTAATGTACGATGAAAATATCGGCGGTGTCCCATCGTGGATATCATTGGAATACATGGCCCAGGCAATCGGTTGCTTTATTGGTGCCGCCGACCGCGCCAAAGACCCAAATTCGGTTCCAGGGGTTGGGTTTGTATTGGGTTCGCGCAGACTTTCCGTTAATATTCCTGCATATATCGCGGGGCAAAGTTATTTTGTTCATGTTTCTGGGCTATTCTGTGATAAAAACATTGCAAATTTTGACTGTGAAATATACAATTCGGAAAACAATCCTGTTGCATCTGGGGCAATAAATGTATTCCGCCCAGACGACATTCAACAATTTATGGACGAACGCGATGAATAAAAGAATTCTTATTACCGGGGCAAGTCGTGGCATAGGTCGTGCAATTGCCTTATACCTTGCGCCATTGGGATACGATTTGGTGTTACACTATAATAAAAACTCTGCGGCCGCGGAACAAACACTAAAAGATGTTATATCGGCTGGTGGACACGGAAAGATTATTTCTTTTGACATATCAAATCGCAATGAAACAGCAGAGGCAATAACCGCCGACATAAATGAAAATGGTGCCTATTACGGGGTGGTATGCAATGCGGGGATTAACGCGGATGCTCCTTTCCCGGCAATGGATGGCGATATGTGGGACCGGGTTATTCACACGAACCTGGATGGGGCATACAATACATTACAACCATGTATTATGCCGATGATATCTGCGCGTGCACCGGGACGCATAATTGTAATATCTTCTATATCGGGAATTATTGGCAACCGGGGCCAGGCAAACTATGCCGCATCCAAGGCGGGAATTATTGGATTGGTAAAATCTTTGGCCCCCGAATTGGCGCGCCGCAATATAACGGTCAATGCGGTTGCACCGGGCGTTATAGAAACAGATATGACGACCGATTTACCGGCAGATATGGTTCGTGATGCAATTCCAATGCGCCGTTTCGGCAAACCGCACGAAGTGGCCAGTTTGGTCGCGTACCTGATGTCTGATGACGCATCGTATATCACTCGCCAGGTTATTTCTGTAAATGGGGGGATGGTATAATGAGACGCGTTGTTATCACAGGTATGGGTTTAATCAGTTCAATCGGAAACGATTTGAAATCCGCCAAGAATCGCCTGCGCGCGTTAAAAAACACCGTTAGTGTAATGCCAGAATTGACAAAAATTCGTGGGCTAAACACGCATCTAGGCGCACCGGCAATGGAATTTACTCTGCCTGAACATTACACGCGCAAGGTTTTACGCACAATGGGACCCGTGGCAACCATGGCGGTTTACACGGCGGAAAACGCGGTAAACGATGCCGGCTTATCAAACTCGCCAATTTTAACATCTGGGCGGGCCGGTGTTGCGTATGGTTCTTCGTTTGGTTCGGCAGGTCCGGTTCGCGATTTCTTTTCAATTCACGAAACGGGGGAAGTTGGTGCGATAACATCATTTTCATACTTAAAGTTAATGCCACAAACAACGGCGGTAAATGTATCACTTTACTTCAAAACCGTTGGCCGCATTATCCCCAGTGGCACCGCATGCACATCGGGCAGTTTGGCCATCGGATTTGCCTATGAAACAATCAAAAATGGTATCCAAGATGTTATGATTGCCGGCGGCGCCGAAGAATTTGATATAACCCAGGTCGCGGTCTTTGACACCCTGTATGCCACAAGTACGAAAAATGATACTCCGAATTTATCACCTGCCCCATTTGATACTAATCGCGATGGTTTGGTTATTGGATCTGGTGCCGGTACTTTGATATTAGAAGAATACGAACATGCGGTTGCCCGGGGTGCAAAAATCTATGCAGAAATTGTTGGTTTTGGTTCAAACACAGACGGCATGCACGCGACCCAACCCAATCGTGAAACAATGGCCGAATGTATGCGCCTTGCACTGCAAAGCGCGAATTTAAATACCAAAGATATTGGATATGTAAATATGCATGGAACAGGAACAACACACGGCGACATTGCCGAATCGAATGCCACAGAATCCGTATTTGGCCAAAACACCCCGGTATCCAGCCTTAAAAGTTATGTTGGCCATACATTGGGCGCATGCGGGGCATTAGAATCCATTTGGTCGATTCAGATGATGAACGACGGATGGTTTGCCCCAACATTGAATTTGAATACCCCCGATGAACAATGTGGTCATTTGGATTATATCATGGGAACGGGGCGCAATATAGATACCAAATATGTTATGAATAACAATTTCGCCTTTGGTGGCATAAACACATCTTTGATATTCAAAAAGATGTAAAATCACGCGGCAATTTGTTCCGCGTGATTTATACTAACCTTTTATTGTAACTACTTTTGTTTTCTATTAAAACTGGTAATTAAACAATCCAATACACTGGCCAAATCACGATTATTTACTTGTTCGCGAACAGTGTGATTAAGAACGGCATTATCTTCATTATCCAATTGGATTGTATTGACGCAGCCCGGCATAATTTCTTTGACTGTATAAAGAAAATTTCTCTGGGCACGACCCAATCTATAAATATCATTCAAATAATTTGTAGAAACATGTATTCCGCCCCCGTTATTATTATACGCAACAAAATCGTCATTTCTTGAATCTATGGTTGTTATCTCTTTTTCTTTCAAATCTGAACGCAGGCGCGCAACCGCAACAATCGACCCAATTGTATTAAACCCGGAAATTTCTATATGAATCGCAGACCGCAAATAATCACTGAACACCACATCGGCAATAATATTAGAAACTCCAGATATATTTTCATGGAATTCATCAACCGACATATTCAATGTTATCGCCCGCCCGGTAAAGTTGGCGTTTTTTGCCAATGATTTTAGTATTAAATTACGGTCCGTATATGTACGTCCCCATGTGCCATTTGTTTTAATTACCGGAATCGCGCCCGCCTTGGCAATCAACGTTAATGCCGTCGGGATATAATTTTCATCCTTTTTGAAATAAGGCAACATCGGTTCACCACCGTCAATGGTTATACGATTTGACAAATTCAAAGGTAATTCTTGGAATTGTATAATATAATCTTCTATTTTATCAACGGACATATACTCACGCGCCACGTTCCGTCCAGAATCTTCCCGACAATGAGAACAATTTAAATTACACCAGTTTGTAGTTTTTAAAGACAAAGCAAGTATTCCGTACATCTTTTTAGCCTTATTTGTTGACAAACATTATATTGGTTTAGGTGGTTTTGTCAATAAATAGTTTCTTTTTTTATTGCTTTGAAAGCGTGTTTTTTATTAAAATGCAATACATGGGAAGGATTTTTGCTTTTTTGTCCGCTTTTTTGCTTTTGATATGCGACAATGCGTTTGCCGCCAAGGGCCGTGTTTCGCGTTATGTTGACCCGCAATCGTATGCGTATATGTATCCATATTTGAATAACAAAATGCGGACCGCGATGAACCCCGGCACAACAATAAATATGACAAATAATCCCATAGATGTCGTTGTAAAAACCAAAAGGATGTCTGAACCACGTCGCGTTGTTCCACGAACACCAAAGGCTAACTCATCTGTGGCACGCGCCGCAACGGGTGGTACATCTGCAACCACACAAACCCGTCGTGTGGTTCAACGCCCAACCCAAACAACAAACGCACGCGCCGCAACCGGGACACTGGCGACAACGAACAGCGCCACACAAACACGGTCAATTCGTCAACGCGGTGCCCGCGATGATGCATCTGCACGCACCGCCGAAACAACAACGAACATCACAAATACGCCCGTTTCTTCAACGCGATGCCTTACCGACTATGCGGCATGTATGAACGGGTATTGCACTCGCGAAAACACCCCGTATAATCGTTGTTATTGCAGTGCAAAATTATCACAAATAGACTCACAATACCAACCCCAGATAAACGATTTAATCATCCAAATTATAAAACTTCAGGGCGGCGGCACATGGAACGAAGAAGAAATGAACGCCTATTGGATGGAGGTTGTCGGAAACTATGCCGGCGAAAATTCGTGGATAAACTTGGAAAATGCCTTGAATATTGATTGGCCTGAACCCGAAGAACGCATGCGCGGACAAAACGCATTTCTGGTTGGGCACCAATATTGTATACAACACCTGCGTGGCTGTGCTTATATGTCGTCCAACCTGCGTGATGCATACAGGTCAAAAATTTCGCGCGACTGTGCCACATATGAACAATATTTGGAACGCATCAAAAATGCGGCTGAATCTATAATCGAACAATATCAAGAATAATTATTTTCCTATATTTTCACACATTAAATTATGCCGATAAATATTTCGCGCCAAATCATCACTAATAACACGCCAATCGTTTTCGCGCCCGCGAATTATATCACAAGAAACATTGCAAACCGCCCTATTCTGCGATGGTATATTTTGTGTGCAAGATGCGACGAATATCGTCAACGCCGGTATTAAAAACCTTTTCATCTGTATTCCTTTTAATAACGATAATATTTTCAATTTCATTTGTTTCTGCACGCCTAGCACTTGATTGACACTTCATGCGCCCAATACGCGCGCCAAAAAAATAAGCCCCCGCGACAATTATCGCGATGGCGATGATTAAGTAATTTTTCATAAAATTCCCCTAATAAAAAACGCACCGTTTGGTGCGTTTATTTTACTGATTCATCGAATTAAAGAAATCCGTGTTTGTCTTAGTTACGCGCAATTTATCCAACAAGAATTCCATTGCTTCCAATGTTCCCATCGGATTGATAATACGGCGCAAGACATACATTTTCGACAATATATCTTTCCCGACAAGCAGGTCTTCTTTACGCGTGCCGGACTTGGTAATATCAATTGCCGGGTAAACGCGTTTATCGGACAATTTGCGGTCCAAGATAATTTCGCTGTTTCCGGTTCCTTTGAATTCTTCGAAAATGACTTCGTCCATTTTGGAACCAGTATCAACCAAAGCGGTTGCGATAATTGTCAAACTGCCGCCACCTTCGATATTACGCGCGGCCCCAAAGAAACGTTTTGGACGCTGCAATGCGTATGCATCAACACCACCGGTTAAAACCTTACCACTGGATGGGACAACGGTGTTATATGCCCGCCCCAAACGGGTAATGGAATCCAACAGAATTACAACATCTTGACCGGCCTCGACCAAACGTTTAGCCTTTTCGATAACCATTTCTGCGACCTGGATATGACGCGTGGCGGGTTCATCGAAAGTAGAAGAAATAACCTCGCCCTTGACGCTGCGTTGCATATCTGTAACTTCTTCGGGACGTTCGTCAATCAATAATACAATAAGTTTAACATCAGGATAATTTGTCGCGATAGAATGTGCAATATTTTGCAGCATAACCGTTTTACCTGTACGCGGTGGCGCAACAATTAAAGAACGTTGACCGCGCCCCGTTGGTGAAATCAAATCGATGACACGCGCCGACAGGTTGCGTCCCTTATCTGTATCGCCTTCGACCTCCATCTTTAACTGTTCATCTGGGTACAGCGGTGTCATATCATCAAAAGACACACGATGGCGCAATTTCTCTGGCACATCACCGTTCGCGCGTTCAATTGTTTCCAACGCAAAATAACGTTCAGATTCATTTTGTGGTGCCTGGATTTGGCCTTCGATATAATCGCCGGTTTTAAGCCCATATTTTTTAATCAACGCCGGCGATACATACAAATCGTCCGGACCAGCCAAGTAATTGCTTTCCGGCGCGCGCAGGAATCCAAAACCATCCTGCATACGTTCCAACACACCATCCCCAATAAGTGTTATTTTTTTATCGGCCGCAAATCCGCGCATAACGGCAAAGCGTAATTGTTGCACATTTAATTGCGAAGGGTTTTCAATACCCATATCTTCCGCCATTTTCAACAACTGTTGCGGCGATTTAGCCTTAATTTCATTTATATGCATAAAAAGTCCTTTTTTGGAAATTTATAATGACACAGAACGTGCCACCCTCTTTCAGTACCATTATTATAGTATATTTCGCCCAAAAAGTCAAGTATCAGCACGCTTTTCTATTTTTTCTTGCATTTTACTATAAATATTGCTTCAATAAAAACACATTGAAAAAAGGAAGTGAAACATGGCAGGAAGCATAAATAAAGTAATATTAGTTGGAAACGTGGGTCAAGACCCGCAAACACGCACAATGCAAAGCGGACAAAAAGTGGTTAGTTTTTCATTGGCAACATCAGACCGTTGGCGCGACCGCGCAACCGGCGAACAGAAAGAACAAACCGAATGGCACCGCATTGTTATATTTAATCCCAATTTGGTCGAGGTTGCCGAACGCATGTTACAAAAAGGAACCAAACTTTATTTGGAAGGCGCCCTGCGCACCCGTAAATGGCAAAATCAACAGGGTATCGACACATTCACAACCGAAGTTGTATTGAATCAATTTTCCGGCACAATGGTAATATTATCGGGTGCCAAATCGATGGATGCGATGTCCAACGCTGCGGCACCGGCACAACCGGCTACGCCGACCGAAGAGATGTCAATTTCCGAAATCGGTGATGATATTCCGTTTTAATGTTAATGATTAGTATCTGAGATTAGTATTAGTGAACGGCGCAGTTGCGCCGTTCTTAATAATCACATTTATAGATTAAAATCTATATTTAATGGATGCATGGACTTTATGCATCTGGACATCGGCATTATAGTTATACCGATAACCCAAACCAACATGTAATCCGTTCACAGACAGAAACTCTACACCTGCGCCCGCGTTCGCCCACAGCGGATCGATTTCGATATCGTATTCGGTCCATTTATTTGCCATTGCGAATTTATACTTCATTGTATCCGGACTGCCCAACAAATCATATTCGACACCAACCGTCAAATAAGGTCTAAATTCAAACCATACCGATGGATACACGCGTTTTTGCGCAACCAAGGAATAACCCGGTGTCAAAATCGGATGACCATCAAATTTCAAATTCATATAATCCGAATCACCAACCTTTTCCGTCATATCGAAACCAAAGTTATACCCCGCACGCGCATACAGGTTTCCGATAATATACTGATTCAGCCAATCATGTATCAACCCCAATTCGCCGACAATGCCGAATGATGTCGCATCACCCTTAATTGTATCAACCCATGTCTGATTGCGTTCAACATCAATCATATTGACATCAAACATCAAATCGCCATACAAACGTGCCTTGTTAGATAATGTATTCAAGAAATACAATCCACCACCGACACTAAGGTTTGTAACATCAGATTCCATGCGACCCGCAACCGGTCCCGAATTGGTATAAGACAAATCAATATCATCAACAACATTTGCATCTGTATAAGAACCATGCAACATCCAACCCAAAATCAAAGTGTTACTTGACTGCCAATCATACCCCAGTGCCAAATTGAACCGATTACCATCGCCCTTGATATCTTCAAAGTCATTTGTGAACATTCCGTATCCACCATCAACCCATAATTTGTTCAAACGACGGTTACGATTCCAAATTGCTTCGTCAATAAACCGGTCAGACATATCACGGAAATTTGTATGCGTGTTCAACGACAAACTGTCGGCAATCTGATTCGCCTCGCGCAATTGGAACAGACGGCTGAAATTCCGAATCACATTGCCATTACCATTTAAATGATAATCATACATACGCGCATACAATTCTGAATCAACATTTTCCAATGGCGTGCCGGCAAAAATATTTTCCACCACCGGTAAAATCGCCGTTTCGTATGTGAAACCATTGTTTGCCAATGCGGCCTCGATTACATCATCCAATGCACCGGCCGATTGCCATTCGCCCAATGTATGTCCCGGTGTTGCCCCAACAATTGGTTGCAATTTATACAAACCAATCGGGTCGCCAAAACGATCATCAAACACAACATACAAATCATTACCTTGGGTTACAAGATACACCGGTAAATTTTCATCTGTGCCGTTATAACTGCTGAACGCATCCAAATAGTTCACACACTGGGTTCCATCGTCATTACAGAATCCAACCATCAATTTAGAAAATGTTCCCTGAATTTCCGTCGCGTGCGCCAACCACAAAGCAGTTGATTCTGTTACCGCCTGTTTCAAAACAATACCAAACTGACCATCCGCCAAATCCGCCGGAGTGTCCGTCATATTTAATCCCGATGTTTGACTTATCAACGATCTACCAACAGTAATAAGTGCGGTTTCATCACCCGTCAATTCATTAACAACTGGTTCGGCACCACTAAAATCTACATCGGTCCAATAATTATATGTTTCCGATTCGGTATTGGCGATTGCAAGCACTTTGCTGTTATTATCAAATATATAATTGACACCAACATGCATGCGTTCCAACCCGATTACATCCAGGCCGCCCGACACATTGCCCGTAACATCAATATTTACACCGTTCGTTGCATTCAAATTGGCAATTGTGAAATCATTTACATTTATATCGCCACCAACAACAACCGTGTTTGCGTTTAAAGTAAACGAATCGGACATCATGTTGACCGTGCCATCCTGGGCCAGGTCAGAACCATTTTGAACCAAATCACCCACAGCATCAAACAAAGGCGCATCTATAACATCACGATTGAAATGAACCAACGCACCGTCCGCCGCGACTATGCCATCGCCAAAGTTTGCATCGCCTGTAATGGTATACGTTCCAATTCCACCATCGGCTACAAACGACCCCAACGTCCAAGATGCTGCATTAAATGTAAATTCATCCGCCAATAAATTCAAAGAACTGGCCGAACCTGAACCCTGATGTAAAACGCCACCGTTCGTATTAACTGCACCGGCAATATTTATAACCGGGGCCGTTATGTCCATCGCGCCTGCGCCACCGGTAATATTCAAAGAACTTGCCGCAATCGATGTTGTTCCAACAACACGCAGCCCCCCACCCGTCGCATTACCAGAAGCCGCCGTAACCGTTCCCAACGACAATGCCGTGCCCGAAACATCGGCCGCACCACTATTGTTTAAATTTGTAAGCGATACATTACCCGTGGACACCAAATTCAAATCTGCCCCAGAATTATTTATGATATTTCCGCCGGCAATCTGATTTGTCCAAACATTAAAGTCACCACTGTTAGTAAGTGCACCCAATGTTACCGCACCATAATTGCGTTCCGCCGAACCAATGTTTACTGTACCGGCATTTGCGAAACTGCCCGACATTGTCAAAGGCATCTGATTTCCAACGCGCAATATATTCAAAGTATTACCAGATGCAACATTTCCACCACCACTTATCACCGCCATATCGGTATTCAATGTAAATGTATTTCCAGAATTGATTACGAAACCGCTAGTATGTGTATCGCCATCATACCACAAACCACCGTTAATACCAACAGACCCTGCAGTAACATTCGTATCATCTGTAACAATCAAACCAGAATTTTCTGTAATTGCCCCGGATACAAACGCATTGTCAGTATACAAGTAAATTTTACCGCCACTGGTTGCCGACAAATCACCTTCGGCCGAAAACACGTAATCTGTTCCACTGGCAACGCCAAAGGTCAAAGAACCTGAATTAGTTGCCGCCACATCACCGCCGATTTCCATAGTATGTGCATCTATACTTATACCTTTGCCCGAACCGGTTGCAGTAACGTTATTATCAACACTTAATTTATCGTTATTGTTAACAGTAATATTTACAATTCCATTGGACACCGCCATATCGCCTGCCCCGGTGCTTGCCGCGCCCGCTGTCAAATTGTTGGCTACCGATATTTCACCGCCCGACACGATATTACCCGTTGTATTCAATTTTCCATTTGTTGCGACATCTATACCAGATGTGCCGATGTTCAATGCGGTTCCAGAAATATTCATTGTTCCGGCATCTGCGGCCAAACCCAAAGCGGACAAAGCACCACCAGATGTTACCGTCATTGTTCCGGCATTATTCGTTATTAAACCAGTTGCCGTAACGGTTGAACCCGTAACTGTCAAAGATGTTGCGCCGGTCGCGTTTTCAATCGCGCCCGCACTAAACGCCCCGGTTCCATTAAATGTTGCCGTTCCAGTATTGTTTATATTCTGTAACGAAAACGATGTTGCCGATGCCGTCAAAGTTCCAGAATTTACGACATCGCCCGTCATTGTAACCGTATTGCCCGCCGTGATATTCATAGTTGCCACATTTTCAATGCCGCCCCCAGTAACATTCTTTGCCGCATCCAATACCATATACGCACTGCTATTACTGGTTCCATTACGAATCGCATACGTGCCGGCATCAATATTTCCATTGGTCGTGTCCGTCAATATCAAAGTAAACAAACTTAAATTATTCGTATAGAAAGCCCCGATTCGGTCATTCAGTGTCAACGTGCCGGTTTCTAAATAGAAAGTATTTGTTGCCCCCAACCCAGATAAATCGAAACCGTGCGCCAAAGTGGTCGCGCCCGAAATTGTTCCGTTAAAGTTTCCAGACAACACAAACGATGCGTTATCCGTTGCATCGCCACCGGTCAAATTCAACGAAGATGCGTTTATGGCCAAACTCCCGGTTCCACCGGTTTCCGCCTCGTTCGTGATTGTTTGCGCGGTAATTGCCCCGGCGGTAATCGTCATATTACCACTGGATTTATTTTCAATTGCGCCGTTTGCGACATTAAATGCCCCCGTTCCAAGGTTCAATGTAACCGCCTTGGAACCGTATGCCTGGAAATCACCTGTTGTAATATTCAACGACGTTCCAGATATATTTGCGGTTCCCGAACCAGAACCAACAAATTGTGCAAACGAAAGCGCGCCCGCATTTGTAATGGTCAAACCGCCCGCGACCTCAACCGCGCCGGTTGTAATATTAACCGCATCTGATGCGCCACCAATCGTTAAATTTTTACTGGCCAAGACCTGTAACATTGTCCCGATGGAAATATCGCCACCCGTAGTAATGACATAATCCGCATCGATACCCGATTCGGCATAAACGGCACCAACATTAGGCGTTGTGGGTGTTACACCAACATATAAACCGTCTACTGTTGTTATTCCGCCGGTAACGTTAAGACCTGCTCCACTTGAAGCAACATACGAATCGGATGTGGCATTTAAGTTGCCACTAAATTGAGACACTTCCCCTGGGGTACCATGAATGGGAATCACATCTGCCGTGGCACACAGCGGTGCCAGGCAATATAAAAAAGAGGCAAATTTTTTTATCATATTTTTTTATTCTTTTTCTCTGATTTCGTTGCTATATTATACCACACTTAGGCAAGAAAAAAAAGAACATAAGTTAATCAAGGAGAAAAATATGTTTGAAATCAAAAAAATTCATGCACGTCAGATTATGGATTCGCGTGGCAACCCAACGGTGGAATGTGATGTAACACTGGCGGGGGGTGCGTTTGGTCGCGCGGCGGTTCCATCGGGTGCAAGCACTGGTTCGTTTGAAGCATTGGAACTGCGTGATGGTGGCACCGCGTTTATGGGCAAAGGTGTAACCAAAGCGGTTAAAAATGTAAATGATTTCATTGCCCCAGAATTGATTGGAATGGACGCATCCAAGCAAACAGAATTGGATGAAAAAATGTTGGCATTGGACGGGACACCAAACAAAGACAAATTTGGGGCAAATGCGATTTTGTCCGTGTCCATGGCGGCGGCGCGCGCGGTTGCGGCGGCGAAAAATGTTCCGCTGTATAAATACCTGGCGGAAATTTACGGTAATATGAATCCGCATGTTTTGCCACGTCCGATGATGAACATTATCAACGGCGGTGCGCACGCAGACAACGGCCTTGATGCCCAAGAATTTATGATTATTCCAAATGGCGCAAAAAATGAAGCCGCGGCGATTCAAATGGGTGCCGAAGTATTTCATCATTTGAAAAAGATTCTTAAATCCGGCGGTCATTCCACAAATGTTGGTGACGAAGGCGGATTTGCGCCGAACTTTAATTCTTGTGCCGAGGCATTAGACGCCATCATCGCGGCGATTCGTGATGCGGGTTATAAACCGGGCGATGAAGTATCCATTGGTTTGGATGTCGCGTCTTCGGAATTTTATGCAGACGGTATTTATAATTTTGAAGGCAAAAAATTATCGTCTGATGAAATGATTGAATTTTATACCGATTTAATCGCGCGTTATCCGATTATTTCTATCGAAGACGCATTGGCCGAAGAAGATTGGGATGGATGGAAAAAACTGACCGAAAAAATCGGTGGCAAAATACAATTGGTCGGCGATGATTTGTTTGTAACAAATCCGATTCGTCTTAAACGCGGGATTGATGGCGGTGTTGCGAACGCGATTTTGATTAAGGTAAATCAAATTGGTTCATTAACCGAAACATTACGCGCAATCAAAATGGCGCAAGATGCAAACTATGGTGTTGTTATTTCTCACCGCAGTGGCGAAACCGAAGACACAACGATTGCGGATTTGGCGGTTGCGACAAACGCGGGCCAGATTAAGACCGGTTCAATGTCGCGCACTGACCGTATGGCAAAATACAATCAGTTGTTGCGTATCGAAGAAGAATTGGGTAATAATGCATCGTATGGAAAGTAAGGAAACATGCATATTGATGCGCAAACAATTATAAATATCAAATATGTGGCGGCGGCGTTGGTATTGCTGGCGATAATTATGGCGCCGGCATACCTTGCCGCAAAAAATGGCAAGGGCAAGATAGAAGCCATGCGCATCCGTGTTGCATCATGGGTATTTGGATGGACCGGAATTGGATGGTTGCTTGCCCTGATTTGGGCCGTGAGGAAGTGATTAGTGGTTAGTGTTTTAAAAATCCCCACAAATGTGGGGATTTGCAATAATCAAAATAATCACAAAAAGCTAATCGGCCGTATCAAAAAATACTTTGCGAAAACCAGGATCTCTGTATATGAGGGCGGCACAATCTTCTGAACATTCTTCTTCACATTTTTGTTGAGATTCCATCTGATCATAATACCTAGGTATCCATTTTGAATTTTTACTACCCGTTATTTTGCAATAACACCATGCCCCAGTCGATGATTTATATGCCCGCTGCACCCTGTCTTGATCTTTTGCCACCCGAGGGTCAGTGTCACTATCTTTAAATTCTACATCGCTACATGCCGATATACCTTTAACGATTCCATAGCTAAACTTAACAGCAAAATCACCAGGAGCCTTGGCGGGACATTCTTCTTCATCATCGAAACCCAAATCAACCCCTGAAATGCTCTTACAACAATAATCTTCAGCATCTATAAAAAGACTAGACACATCAGGGAAAAAATCCAATGTTCCACTACTGCCACCATTGCCGAGTTTTACATTTATACGGTCTAATTCAGTTTGCCGATTTTTTAAATCCGTGTCTAACTTTTTACTCTTATTGGCCTGGGCAATATTTACACCAACACCAACCGCCGTTAATCCAATAGTTGATATACCCGCAATCATCCATGCCTTGCGTTTGCCATCACATGCCTCTAACTGTTTCGCCTTTTCTTCCTTTTGACGCAATAATTCTTGTATCTGGGGCGTCATTTGCGCCGCATTTCCTGGAAACACAGATATTACACCAAACAATGCAATCACCAAAAATGATACAGGTTTTAACATATTTGTCCCCTATTGTTGAGTATCTAACTGTTGCAATTTCGTATTCGCAGATTGGACTTCTTGCTTTTTCGCATCAATATCTGATTGAACCTTTTGCAAATCTGCTTTTTTATCTTGAATTTTATTATGTTGAACCAATGCGGCAATGCCTGTGCCAACCGCACCAACACCACCGATAACCGTCGCTGTAACCCAACCCTTGCGTTTACGCTCACATTTTGCGATTTCTTCATCCAACAACTGAATATCATGTCGCAGTGTACTTACCACCTGCATCTCGTCCATGCCCTGGGTTCCGGGAACTTCTTCGGTATATGTCGTTGTGCCACTGCTATTTGGCATGCGCGGTTGAAATTCAGTCGCAAATGCCCCACACGAAACGAATGCCCCAACAACCCAAATATGTAAAATATTCTTTGTTATCATACACTCCCCCTATAATACCTTATCAATTTTATCATATTTTAGGGTTATAAACAAATAAAAAAGTATTCAACGGAACGCAGGCGGATACGAATAGACCCCGCCTGCGCCGGTACGAGTAGGAAAAAGCACGGTGGCGCAATCGCGCCACCGCACAAAACAAACATTTGATACTTTACAAAGACTATTTAACTATCGTATCTTGCGGTCTTTGTAAATCAATGCCACGACTTTGAAATTGCGGCATTAATGGAAACACATTTTCGGTCGCCATACGAAACGCCGCTTTTGCATTTGCTTTCTTTACATCTTTTACATTTATATCTGCCATATTCAACACCTTTTTCAAAGTATCTCTCTGGTGAGCACAAATATACACGAATAAAATCTTTTGTCAAGCATTTTCGTGTTCACCGCCACAAATTCTACATACCACATGCCCCGCCGTCGCAATCTTCGACAAATTCTTCAACTGCGACATTGGCAACTGGAACCATTTTTCCGCCATTTGGATCGGTATATGTAACCTCTTTCACGACGCGAACGCGGCGATTTTCAGCATTTGGCACACCGTCCGGTGTCCAAACCTTTAAATCTTCTTCGCCCGCGGAAACCGCGACAATCTGACTTGCCGGGATACCGCGTTCAATTAACATCTTTTGAACCGCCTCGGCACGGCGACCACCCAAGGCATAATTATAAGATTTACTGCCCGAAGTGTCTGTATGCCCAACGACCGAAATCTTAACATTTTTATTATTTTGGGTAACGGTTGCCAATTTCCGTATTACATCGTCGTATTCCGGTTTAATCTTGGCCTTGTCAAAATCGAATCGGATTTCAAAGACTTCTTCCATAACGTGTTGTTTCGGTTCCAGCGGAATCTGTTGAACCTTGATAATTGTGGTTTCGTCATAGTCATCCCGGGCCGCCGGCTGGGCCGCAGACAATTTATCTAAACGCGCATTTATTGCCGCCAATTCCGCGCGCATTGCCATCATCATATCGATAAATTCTTGACGCGAAACCAAATCATCCGCAACGATAGTGATTTCTTCTTCTGTATCGGCACAATCACATGGTTCCACGACCGGTTGTGCGACAACAGTTGGTGTTCCGTTCACAGTTACGGATACCGGTTGATAATCCATTGAATCACGATTTGCCCCGCACGGACAACCCGCATTAAGATTATTATCGCTGTTACGTTTGCTGTTATCGTTAAGTGTTTTATCGCCACCATAAATATTCTGATTAAATACCAACGGTTGTTGATCCACAGGAACCGGATTTATAAGATGTTCTGGGACATTAACATTGTTAACAATAATTACCCCCTCACGCGTACGATTCGCACCACGCATCGCCGCCATATTTGATGTTTCCGGATAATACGCCGGCACCGCTGCGCGCGCTTGTTCCGCATTTGACACCATCATCTCACTTGTTGTAACGGTCTCTGTGGTTGTCATACGCGATGGATTATTTACAATTTTACCACCACGACAATCCCGCAACGCAGTCATAGTCCGTTCAAAACGCGCGCGACATTCACGCGCGGTTTTATCTTGGCCCGATGCCACCGCAGAAATCCAACAATCATATTTTGCCTGAAGTTCCGCCGCCAATTCAGGATTTGTATCACTTGCATCATTTTTGAATTGTTCAATCATTTCATTATATGCCATGGACAATTCATACGCAGTGTTATCATTGGCTATATCCCAATTATCTAATGATTCTGGGAAAGGAACCTCACCCGAAAATGCGGCAACCGCCTTGTTTGCGAACAATTCGCCAATATCAGGATGGCCACTGGTCCGGGCATTATAAATCGCATAAGAACGATAATTCATCGCCAATTGGTTAAGGAAAGAATCACGATGCGGTGCCGAATATACATCCAAACGTTCAACATAATCAACCGTTGGTGTCGAAACATATCCATCTGAATATTCCGAATCGACCGTAGATTGCGCACAGCCCGCAACAGCAACAACCGCCGCAAACGCCAACACGCGTGTAATAACCCACACCGAAGCCCCAGATTGTATTTTCATAATAGAATCCTTTCTCTTGTCCTTTTTGTGTATTATACGCATTTTGCAATTTTTAGTAAAGCAAAAAACAATACCTAAATTTCACTTTATGCAAATTGCGGTTTACTTATCTAAAAATTGGGTTGCGATATTCGCCAAACCGCCAACACCACTAAGCCCACTTTGATTAACCAAACCGGACACAGCATCCATAACATTGCCCGTATTCGTAGATTGGCCCACATTGGCGATATTGCTCTTGATAAAAGTTCCAAAACTTTCCAAACGTTTTGCCGCCAATTTGTTACCCGAACAATTTGTCGCCTTTTGCAACAAGGCGACCGCCTGGGATGCCTCAGACCGGGTATAATCTTGGTTATCAAAATTTATCATATCAAACAATGCCCACATATTTGTCATAGTCTTTTTCTTATTATTACTGCATGTAGCATAGGCGGTGCCATCACTGCAGTAGTGTCCAATCGATGCCTTGGGAAAACCGGCCCACACCGCGCCACGCGCATCAGATTCAGAAAAAACATCATAACACAAAGTGTTACCTGCCGACAAATTCGCCCCAAGTTTACTGACCTGGGTTTCATACGTTATCGGACTTACACACGCGGTAATTCCGCCCTTGCCAACACCGTTTTTTATAGGATTCACACCACCGGCCAATGCCCACTCTTTAATCATATTGTTTACAAATGTAAGTTCGCGTTGTGTTGGTTCACATTCCGCAGTCAACGCCTTTTGTTGTTGATTTAATGCGATGATACCAGTTACCAGATTCAGTGCCGTGGGCGCAATACTTGCCCCGACATCATTCATAGATGTTGATGATTCACGCTTTGCCACAGAATCCGCCTTTTTCGGCATCAAAACATTTGCCGCGCCAAACACATTTGTGGCGCCCACAATTCCAGAAATCGCCAAGCATAAAACAATAAATTTTTTCATAGCTGAACTCTCTCTTCTGACAGATTGTATCACAAAAACAACAAATGAACAAATATAAAAAATTGCTTTTTTAATTATATCGGGCTAACATAGAAATATATGAAAAAAGATAAACGCAATTTTATTATATTCAGCAAGCATCGTCGTTGGCAACGGCTGTGGCAATTTTTCTTTACTGGATGGGGTTTGGTAATGGTTGCTGCTTTGGTTGCGGGTGCGCTGTTCACACGACAATTACTGTGGTCGCCAATATCGGCAATCAACATGACCGATGTAATCAGCAATCAATTCAAAATGTCAGGGGCATCTTTTCAGGGGATAGATTCAAACGGCGAACCGTTTAAAATAAGCGCAGAAATTGGTCGCCAAGAATACGATAATCCTGATGTTATATTTTTGGAACGCGTAACTGGTCAAACAACACAAATCCAAAATGGTGCCAAGGTTACATATAAATTTTCTGCGAACGGTGCGGAATACAATCGTATAAATAAAACTATTACATTACGGGGCAATGTTCGTATAAAATCAAATAACGGCGATGAACTACAAACAAAAGAATTGGTGGTAAGAATATGAAACAATCTGTATTAAAAGTTGAACACCTTTCAAAATCATACGGCAAACGGATGGTCTTGCGCGATATTTCAATGATTGCGCGCCAGGGCGAATCGGTTGGCCTTTTGGGACCGAACGGCGCGGGAAAAACAACCGCATTTTATTGCATCACGGGCCAATTGCGCGCCACCGGCGGCCAGATATTTTTAAATTCCCAAGATATAACCCACCTGCCGTTTTATCAAAGGGCGCGTTTGCATATCGGATACCTGCCCCAGGAAAACAGTGTTTTTCGCGGATTGACGGTTGAACAAAACATATTGGCGATATTGGAAGTTGTTGAACCTAATTCAAAAAAGCGCAAACAAAAATTGGATGCATTGTTGGAAGAATTTTCTATTTCGCATCTGCGGCACAGCCCGGCAACCGCACTTTCGGGTGGCGAACGTCGCCGTACGGAAATTGCGCGTGCTTTGGCAACCGACCCGAACTTTATATTGTTAGACGAACCATTTGCGGGAATTGACCCAATCGCGGTGAACGAGATTAGATGCCTGGTGTCGCAATTAAAAAATCGCGGATTGGGCGTAATTATTACCGACCACAATGTGCGCGAAACATTGGGCATCACGGACCGCAGTTATGTTCTGCACGATGGGAAAATTTTGAAACACGGCACCAGTGCGGAAATCATCCGCGACCCAATGGT
>CACZUL010000002.1 GCA_902784285.1 uncultured Pseudomonadota bacterium
GCGCGTGCGCATGCGGATGGGTATCGGGCGCGGGCTGCATATAAACTGATTGAAATAAATGATAAATATAAATTTTTGAAAAACGGGCAAACTGTTGTTGATTTGGGTGCGGCGCCGGGGTCGTGGTCGCAGTTTATTGCGCGAAACTATCCAAAGACAAAAATCTTTGCGATGGATTTGTTGGAAATAACACCGATAAATGGCGTGGAATTTTATCAGGGCGATTTCACCACTGACGAGGCATTGAATTGGTTGACCGAAAAATTAAAACTGGATGAAAACGCGGATGGCGTGGTTGATGTTGTTGTATCTGATATGGCACCGAATACCGTTGGACATCAGAAGACTGATCATCTGCGGCAAATGGTGTTGTTGGAATATGCGTTTGATTTCGCGTGTCGCGCATTAAAACCGGGCGGGGTGTTTGTGGCAAAGTCTTTTACCGGCGGCACGACAAATGAATTGTTAAAGCAAATAAAAGAAAAATTTGAAACGGTTCATCATGTAAAACCAAATGCTTCACGCAAAGATTCTGTTGAAATGTTTATTGTTGCGTTGGGGTATAAAAATAAGTTATAATATGAACATATAATAAAACCAAAGGGGAAAAATATGGCAAATAAAAAAACATCATCTTCAATGGTCGGCTTTGGCACGGCGGTTACAAATTTTTGGACGGGGTACTTTGATTTTATGGGTCGCGCATCGCGGTCTGAATTCTGGTATGGAATTTTGTTTGTGTTTATAGTGAATTGGTTGTTTATGGTAATATTCGGCGGAATCGTCGCAACAATTGCAAGTGCGGTTTTGTTTATTCCGACTGTGTCTTTGTCAACACGTCGTTTCCGTGATGCAGGTATTTCAATTTGGTTATATATTATTCCGATGTTGATTATATATGTTGTGCCAATTTTCCGTGGCGCGATATGGTATCAGATGATGTCGATAAATTCTGTAACTTCTGGAATGTTGGGATATTCATTGTTTTTTATCGTGTTCATGATATTCTGGATCGTGGTTGGTTGTTTGCCAAGCAGAAGATAGTGATTAGTGGCTAGTATTAGGTGTGGGCGCATTTTTTGCGCCCGTTTTTTTTATATAAAAACCGTCATCCCGGCGCAGGCCGGGATCTTTTTGGTTCATAATAATACTGACAAGATCCCGTTTTATAACGGGATGACGATGCTAACTACTGTTCCACCGAATCGGGGAAGGGCGTTCTTTTAACACTAATTGCTATTTCAATTTTTCGGCGGCGGTGCGCGCTAATTCATCACACATTTCGTTGAATTCTTCGCCGTTGTGGCCACGAACCCAAACCCAATGAATTTTTGTATTGTTTGCCAATTCATCCAATTTTTGCCACAGGTCTTGATTTTTTACCGGTTTTTTGTCCGCAGTGCGCCAATTATTTTTGCGCCAATTTTTTATCCATGTTTGCATACCGTTTTTTACATATTGGCTGTCGGTGTGAATTTCAACCTCACTGTGCCGATGCGCCGCCGTTAACGCACGAATTACCGCCATCAATTCCATACGATTGTTTGTCGTGCTTGCTTCGCCACCACTGCGATGCGCAATGTTTTTTCCGTCGGTCGCAACAAATGCCCAACCACCCGGGCCGGGATTGCCTAAACAACTGCCGTCTGTCCATATTTTTAACATTTTATTTATCACCTTTTTATGATATAATATCACAAAATGGTAATAGATTCCAAGAATTTACATGAAATGTCCAATGCGGTGCGGGCAACGGCTTTGCGCGCGTTGCGTCATGCGAAAAGTGGACATGTCGGAATTGCACTTGGCGCGGCCGATATTATCACTATGATTTACGCCGTGTTTTTAAATCCGTCGCGCGACCGATTCGTTTTGTCGGCGGGGCATGGTTCGGCGTTGCTGTATGCCACATTAAAATTGGCGGGTTACAGGATCGGCGATTTGGATTCACTGCGGCGGTTGAACGGTTTGCCGGGACACCCGGAATTTGGAATTGACGGTGTTAGTGCTACCACTGGGCCACTGGGTCAAGGTGTGGCGAACGCGGTCGGAATGGCAATTGCAGAAAAACATTTAGAACGGGATGGAAAAATATACTGCCTTTGCAGTGATGGTGATTTGATGGAAGGCGTCGCCCAAGAAGCAATTTCTTTCGCCGGTCGGTATGAATTAAACAACTTGGTTTTATTGTGGGATAATAATGGCGTGTCCATAGATGGTGCGGCACAAACAGATGTTAATGTCGCAATGCGTATGCGCGCGGCGGGTTGGAATGTGCGCATTGCCAATGGTCATGATTTTGATGAAATCTATGATGCAATTTCAGAACCGGCGGATGGACCAATTTTTGTTCAATGTAATACTGTGTTGGGATTGGGGTCCAGTGTCGCCGGAACGCATCGCGCACACGGGTTTGAAATTTCTGATGCGGAAATCGCATTGTTGATAGAAGATTTGGATTCCGCACGCGGACGCGAATTGTGGGGAATGATTGCTCGTTCGCACTGTGGATTGCCAAAGCCAAAGTATTCAACCGCCCCAAATCCGTTGTTGCCGGATGTGCCACACTTTATTTCTACGCGGGAAATGTCGGGTTTATATCTTGGAAAAATTATTGCGCGCGCAAAAAACATCATTTGTGGTAGCGCAGATTTGGGCCAAAGTACCAATGTTCATGTTCCGGGCATGGTTGATATTACGGCGGACGATTTTTCAGGAAACTATATAAATTACGGTGTGCGCGAACATGCAATGGCGGCAATTATGAACGGTATGGCGTATTCGGGTCTGCGTGCGGTTGGTTCTACGTTTTTGGTGTTCAGCGATTATATGCGTGGCGCGATGCGGCTTTCCGCGTTGTCGGGTTTACCGGTGGTATATGTTTTAACCCATGATAGTATCGCGGTCGGCCCAGATGGCCCAACACATCAACCGGTGGAACAATTGGCGGGATTGCGTCTGATTCCAAATATGAATGTCTTTCGTCCGTGTAATATGACCGAGGTCGCATGGGCATGGCGCACGGCATTGTCTGAAACAGACCGGCCATCGTGTATCGTTCTTTCACGGCAAAAGATATTACGGACCGGGTTGCCAGTATTGGGATATGTCGATGCAGGTGGGTATGTGATATACAAACCAAAAATGGGGCGCATCCGTCTGACACTTGTTGCAACCGGGTCCGAGGTTCCTTTGGCGGTTGCCGTTGCGCGGCGTATATCCGGGGCCCAGGTGGTAAGTATGCCTTCGGTTTCGCATTTCCGCGAAATGGACAATGAATATAAAAATTCTATCTTGCGCGGGCGTGTAATTGCTATCGAGGCGGGCGCAACTGCATCATGGTTCGAATTTGCCGATGATGTTATCGGTATAGATGATTTTGGCTTGTCAGGGGCGGGTGATATGGTGTATCGTGAGTGTGGATTTGATGCCGATGCAATTGCCACGGCAATACGGGCCAAGATAAAAAATGTCAGAATTTGAATTTGTAACTTCCAAGGGTGAAAAGATACCAATCGTGATAACTGTACGGCGGGGGCTGCGCAATATAACTTTGCGACCGCGGTGTGGCGATGTGCGGCGTATTGATATATCGCGCCCGTGGATTGCGTCTAATGCGGCGGCGATGAAGTTCGTGGAACAAAAGCGCCGGTGGTTGGAACGGTTCTTTGAAAATGCGCCGTGCCGGGTTCATATAAAATCAGACGATTGGTTTGAATTTCTTGATATGCGGGTCCATGTTATTTATGATGCAAATATTCGCGCAAATAAATTCGTCCATAATGACGATGGAACATATACTCTGTTCGTTGGGGGCGATGAAAAAATGATTGAAAGTCGCGTGCGTATGTTCGTAAAAAGTGAATTGTTAAAGCATATCAAAGATTTAATACGCCGAACTCCGCGTGAATTTTGGCCAAAACGTATTTGTTTGCGGGATACTTCTTCGCGGTGGGGGTCGCGTTCAACAACTGGGACTATTTCTTTTTCTTGGCGATTGGGTTTGGCACCGTATGATGTTATGCGGTATGTAGTAATGCATGAATTGGCACACACGAAACACATGGACCATTCGCCGGCGTTTTGGGCAACGGTTCGTGAATTGTATGGGTTCGGTGTGGAACGTGCAAAAAGGTGGTTGAACACCAACGGTGCGCAGTTGCATCAAATTCTTTAACGTGAACGCGGCAAATATTTCAAGAACAATGTGTTTTGGGCCGTTGCGTTTGGTGCAATAGTATCATTTTGTTGATATTTTTGACGGTCGTGTTCAAGACGTATTTTTGACCGTTTGCATTCATTAATGGCAATGCCTGCGATTGCCGACAGTATAATCAGTGTTAAACAACCATTAAGGGGAATCGAAAATATAGTCCGTGTTTGTTGATGGGAATTTGCCGATTCATTATTTTCTGAATTATAGCCATTTTTCTTTGTCATGTTTTATCCTTTATTCAATGTTAGTATAGCAATATTTTCCGGACTTTCAAGTGGGGTATACGAAACCATACCTAAACCATTACAGGCGCGTGTGGGGTATAATATTGGTGTGTTCAAAGCACAAATTTCATTATTTAACCAAAGGAAAAAACAATGAAGAAAATTTCAACAATGGCGGTGTTGGTGGCTATGACAACCGCGACCGCATTTGCAGGGTCGGGCAACATGGCAAACAACAATATGAATAACAATAATATGAATAACAATATGACCGAGGTCGTTACCGTAGAGCAGGTGCGCGCCATGCCAGATGATTCACCGGTTATAATTCGTGGATACTTGTTGCGCCAAAATGGCGAAAATTCTTATGTTTTCCAAGATACCACCGGGACAATCAATCTTGAAATCGATGCCGAAGATTGGGGCGGATTGACCATTTCGCCGACAGATTTTATCGAGGTTTGGGGCGAAGTCGATAAAAACGGTATGTCAATGGTAGAAGTTGATGTTTCCGCAATTAAAAAACTGTAAAGCAACGCCCAGTTGGGCGTTTTTTTATTTGTCTTGACGGGACTTGACATTATTGTTTTTTGTATTATATTTATGGGTGTGATGGGGTAAGAACAGAAACCAAAGGATCAAATAGATGGCAGGCAATAAAAGAAATAGAGTATTGGGTATGGCTGTGGCATATGTGTTGCTTATGGTCGGATGTAAAAATATGCAAACACGTGATCAAAAACTTACGCGTGGATTTGCTGAATGGATGTTGAACAAGGCAAAAACCGAAGCATTGGCGGAATTTGATACAAATTATGTCTATAATGCTGCGGATGAAACTTGGTTGCTTAAAGCGAGACACGATTCTATTACATATCGTGCCGCATTGGAACGTGATGCTGATATCGTGTTGAAATATATTGACAAATGTGGCAATGCAAATTGTGTTTGGGATCAAATTCAAAATACACCGTTATCGTATGATTATGGCCCGGGTAGTTTTATTAATGAAAATGGCGAATGGGAATATGGCGAACATGTTAATAATGGGGCATGCAAAGAAAACAGATGTGCGATAAATATGAGAGAATATGAACACGCTTTGAAACAAATTAATCGTATACGCTATGCTAAATCGAAAAGCAAGATTAAATAATTAAACGGGGCAAATGCCCCGTTTCGTTTTATGTAACCATGACAATATGCATAACCACTTGCGCCACAATTAACCACTTTGTATAATTCCAGTTATGAAATTGGAATCGGTTGGAATTTTAATTGCTATGCGGCCGTTTGATGAGAAAAACGCAATTGCCCAGATATTTACCCGCGAATATGGTGTTATGTCGGGAATGTTGCGTGGCGCGGTTGTTGCACGGACCAACCGTCCACTGGTGGGCCAGGTTGGTTCTGTTTCGTGGAATGCGCGGTTGGATTCAGCATTGGGGGTGTTTCATTGGGATGCGGAAAAAAATTTGTCAGCACCGATTATGATGCGACCTGATTTATTGCCGTTTATGAATGCGATGTTTGACTTGATTTGTACAATGCTGCCAGAACGCGAATCGTATGAACACCTGTATGATGAAACGATTAAATTACTAACCAATTTAGTAAACACCAATACGCCGGCGGATGAATACCTGGGTTGGGAAATAACATTGTTGGGCGAATTGGGATATGCGCTGGATTTGACACATTGTTCGGGATGTGGTGGAACGGAAAATCTTTGTTACCTTTCGCCCAAGACCGGGCGGGCGGTTTGTGATAAATGTGCCGCACCGTATATAAATAAACTTTATAAATTGCCGGTAACATTGAATACGACACTGCGTTTTCTAGAAAATATATGTATGACGGTTGGAACAAAATTGCCACAATTTCGCGTGATGTTAGGCAAGATAAAAATTTGAAAAATTATTTTATTTATTTGTTGCACTTTGCAAAAAAAGTTTCTAAGATAACACCGTTCAACAAAAGGAGAAAAAACATGTTTTGGACAATAATCGTTCTGATTGTTGGCGTTGCGCTGTTTTTGTTTGGCGGCATGTTCGTTAAACAGGATGGTAAGAAACCAACAACCGCTTCTATCATCGTTAAGAAAATAATCAAATTGATTGCCATCTTTTTGATTGCCGGTTGCGTGTGCCGTTTATACACACCAATTTACCTGACGCATACCAATCCTGGAATTTTGCAGGAAATGGTTACCGCGATGCAGGAACAACAAAATGCCGAAAAGAACAAGGCGATTCGTTCTTATGTTCGTTCCAATATTGGCGAAATGATGGCGGACGCACCTGTTTGGGGTTCGGAAGATGCGAAAAAGACTATCTTTTTGTGGTCTGATTACTCATGCCCATATTGCCGCCGTGTTCATGCTGAATTGGCGCGTGTGATGGAGGCCAGAGATGATGTTCGCGTCGTGTTAAAGAATTTCTCGATTCATGGCGATTTGTCTGATGCACCGGCCAAGGCGGTCATCGCGGCAAAAATCCAGAGCAATGACAAAGCGGCCGCTTTGGATAGAGCTTTGATGGATAAAGAATATTACAGCCAAGAAGACATGAAAGATCGTTCTAAATTGGGTGAAAAAGTTCTGAAAAATGTTTTAGCATTGGCCACCGAAGTTGGTTTGGATGCTGAACAATTGGAACGCGATATGAAAGGACCAGTTGTCGCACGTGAATTAAAGAACGTTCGTGATTTGGCACAAATGTTCGAAATCAGCGGAACACCGTATTTGATTATCGGTGAAAAAGCGTTTCCTGGCGCAATTCCGTATGAACAAATCATGGAAGCGTTGGATAAATAATTTATCACATGGTTAAAAAATCCCCGCCAATTGGTGGGGATTTTTTGTGCCGTAAAACGAGCATTGACTTTTTTGCTTTTTTTTGATATAATACTTGACACAAATGACGGCATTATGTCGCCATTTTATTTTTGGTCGAACGCAGAACGCGGGCGACTTTTTTTAATTTAATATATTAAATCAAAAGGAAAAAAATGAATAACAGTATTATATTTACGGGGGACGGACAAACAACCGTCTTTTATTTTACTTTCCCGTTTTTTGGTGTGAATGATGTGCAGGTTACTGTTGATGGAATCATTCAGACAACAGATGTTTACACAATGACACCAACACCTGCACCAAATGATGCGGATACAGAATACACTGGGGGTACAATAGAATTTAACAATGCCCCATCCGCAGGACAATCAATCAAGATTTATCGCGATATAGAATTGGTGCGACATATTGACTATCAGCCAACATTGCAACCGCAATCGTATCAATTAAATCAGGATTTTAACCAATGTATCGGCGCATTACAGGGATTAAAAGCAAAAATACAAAACGCAATCGGGATGGCGAATATTCCGACCGTGGCAGATTTGTTGACTGAATTGACGACTATCCGTACGGCTTTGCCAAATTTACTGGACCAAGATGATTTGGATACTTTGAACGATACAATTGACGATATTCAAGATGCGTTAACCGCACTAAACGGATATGATTATGTTGTGGAATCTCAATTACCAACCGCCGATAATAATTATACATGGTACCGCAAATACAAAAGTGGCTGGGTCGAGCAGGGCGGACGCATAACGTTAAATGGTCAGATTTCTGCGAGCAACAAGCGAATAACATTTCCAATAAAGATGTCGGATACAAAATATACGGCATGTGCACATTTAAACGCTAATGCCGGGATGCAGGCAGTGTATGTCGGGTGGGAAGGCACGGCGGGTATGTCCGTTGGCACCGCCAGCGCGTCAAGTACCGGGCAAACAACGTGGTATGTCTGTGGCACGGCATCCAACGAATAAAAAATCGGGACGAGTGTCCCGATTTTTTTATTTCCGAACCGCAAAACCGTTTTCGTCACGTGGGGGCATTTTATATAATTTACCAAGTTCTTTTTGAACAGTGTCATTATCGGGGGCAAATGTTATAAGTCCCGCATTTGGCGAAAATGTCAATTCGCCGAATATCAGTTCACCCGATTTGGTTTCATAAAAATCCACACGTACCAAATCAAAAGGTTTTGATAATTTTTCGGCGATTTCTAACATTTCTTTAAAGTGCCCTGGGCGTGTTTGCTCGTTCAGTACCCATCTATTGGCGTCCGCCCTGAAAAACGGCAAGCGTTTCCAATTTTTATCATAATAACATGTGCCAACACTATTATGGCCTTTGATATATGATACCAATTGAATAAATTCCACATGCCCATTAAAGCAATATAATTTATATTCTATATCCTCACGTATATCGACCATTTCGCGTGCTATGATGATTGGCTTAATATAGTAGTATTGCATTTCACAAGCAAAATCAGAATGATTATATAACATCCACTTTCTGATAAGGTGTTTGATTTCTGACTCCTTTACCCGTGATTTATCGTAAACAACCAAGTTTTGTCCTGATCCGGCATTAAAACTTAAAACGAACGATTGGGGCAATTTATCCAAATTGAATTCATCGGCATTTTTATATACCGCATATAATTTAGGTAAATATTTTTTGCCAATTGTTTTTTCAACATAATCGCGAACCAAATATTTATCAGCACATTGAATTTTTAATGGGGTCACATCAAACATAGATGCCCAAATAATTTTTTCGTTTAAAGTTTCTAATTTTTCGGTGGGCAATTTGCCAGTGTATTCAAAAAATTTATCACGTAAGAAAATATGCAACCGATCAGCTGATATGTACTTCAAAGGTACTTCATTATTTACAACAATCTTTGTTTGTCTGTCGCATCTTTTATAACTGGCCACCTTGATTCCACATAAGTAAATATGTATACGTCCATTGGGGCAATGTTCCTTCCTAAATATTTTCATATTAAAAACCTCTTAAAATTTCATATGACGCAAATGCCACCAAAAACTACGATGTTTCCTTTTGTTATTTCGTGATCGATTTGGAATAGATGCAATAATCATTTTGTGTAAAAACATTTCATAAAAAGCTGTTTGTCGCGCATATTTCCACCAATATTCCGAACAACGCTGGCGACCGGTTGCGTCCAACCACGGTTTATGTGAATAAAATCCCGTGAAATGCATAATCTTGATTTCTTCACAAGTCATTTCAGGGAATAATTGCGGGAAAATATTGTATCTTTTATCAACCAGCATCAATCGGTCTGGATGCGCCTTTGTAAAATATTGATACAATAAATTTTGGTCACAGAATCGTTTGTCCTGCACGGTTTTCCCAAATTCCAGTAATGTATTTATTGTATTTTCTTTGCGCCATTGGTTCAGGTTTAACATAACAAACCCAGAATTAGAAACATCGTCACCCATTTCTTCAAATCCGCGGGGTGCGCCCATGGCAAGTAATTTGTCACCCATTTTCATATCAAACACTTCCGACAAATCGCAGTTCACAATTATATCCGTGTCCAGATAAATTGCGCGTGATATATTTTTCGGCAATACAATTGGCGCCAACAGGTAAAAATAGTGCGTCAATGATACGTTGCGTCCCCACATACCAATATTCTGGCCGTCCAACATAGGCATCAGCTCGGTAATATCATAAAAGAATATTTTTGCGCCCACGCCAGCCAGTGTGTTTTTTGCACGATCAAAATACGATTGGCGTTCGGTATCCGATATTGGTTTTACAATATCGGCATACATAAAGTGCACATTTACCGGGCGACCCATTGCCATTTCAATCGCGGACATGGCGGTTACAATCGCATAAGGCAAATAATCAGATGTTGCCGCGAATAATATATCTATTGGTTTTTTATTTTTTTGCATATGGAAACCCTTGGCTATACGAATACCGCCTCTAATGGGAAACCTATCATATTTTTTTATGCAATGCTACATTTTTATTCTAATAAATGCCGGCAGATAATAATCCAAATGCGAGCCAATCTGAATTCCAAATATTTGAACGCGCCAACCCACAAAATAATCCGCTGATGGCGTACGAATCGATATCAAAAAGCGGCGAATATTTGCCAAGGTCAATGGATATCTGTATCGTGTTGCACCCACCATATCGTTTGCCATAATGCACGCGCAGAATAGTTGATCGGTGCGTGAAAAATATTTCCATTTAAACGAATAGTCTTTCTGTAATGGGGCAAACACCTTGTATAACTCATCAAAATACTGAGATTTATATTGCCACATTATTACCCGAAAGAACCAAAAGTTTGCCAGATATACGTGATAGTAGATTTCTTCTTTGACTAAATCCAGAACGCCATTTTTGCGCAATACATCAATTGCGGCAATACATTGCGAAGCCATTACTATCAGTCGGGCATCGCGGCGGATTGTGGACGAACCTTGGCCTTCTTCCATTCGATAATGGACCAAATAATCTTTTTCAACCGATATGCGCTTCGCACGGGACATAACTTCGCACATAAACGGGAAATCTTGATAAGATGCGGATTTTGTTTCACCCATTTTGATATCTTTGATAAAATCAGCGCGGTATAATGCCGCCCAAACGGATGCATGGAAAGCAACAATTTGTGGAAAATCCGCCAATGTAAATGCGCCATCAGGTGCATTAAACAGGTTCATATAGTGTAATTTCCATTTTCGGTTGATGTTTTTTTCTTTTTGAGCCAGCGAATTATAGACATAAAAACTGCATTTAACAACATCGGAATTATTTTTGACGGCATTGTTATATAATTTTTCATACATTGTTGGTTCAATCCAGTCATCAGATTCGATAATGCCAACATATTCGCCGCGCGCCAGTTCAATACCATGATTTACCGCAACACCATAACCACCGTTCGGTTGATGAACTGCGACAACACGTTTATCACGCTTTGCATATTCATCGACAATCTGTGGACATTTGTCCGGTGATCCATCATCGACCAATATAATCTCGATGTCTGTCAATGTTTGCGCCAATATAGAATCAACACATTGATTTAAATATTTTTCCACGCCATAAATAGGAACAACTATCGATACTTTTGGTTGCTTTGTCATAACAAACACCTTCCTTATAATTTAATCTTGCGTATAACAATTTTGTTAAACAAATAATGCGCTTTGTACCCGCCACGAATGCGGGATTTGTAAATTGGTGATATAATGGTGATAAATGCGCGCGTAATCGGGTATATTGGGTTATGTGGGTGTATAACGCACAACAATTTTAACCATTGTTTATTGTCAAAATAGTTTTTGTTTAATGTACCGTTGGCGTAATAATTGCGATATTCCGATGTAAAACGTTTACGGAATTCGCGTTTCGGTTCACCAGAAAGCCGGCGCAAATTCCATACGTAATTTGAGAATCTGCATTGATTTGCTATGTTCGTATATTTTTCCAAATCGGGCATATTTTCCGCCAACCATTTGTCTGTATCGTCATGTGCATCCGATACCGCAAATACCTTGCTGTTATTTTTATCAGAATTGTTAGCATGTTTACGATAGTGTAATACAACCTTGGGCAAATAATAAAAACGTTTTGCCGCCATAAATGTTTTGGGTTTAAATCCCATGTCTTGGAATGCTGCACCTGGGGTTGGGACAAACCTAATATTCTTTTCTTGAAGCATTTTATTACTGTATAAGCATGTCCATATACTTGGGTGACCGGTCCAAATGATTTCTGGATTTTGTTCCGTAGGACAAAACACCTTTTCTTTTAAATCATCGGCGATACCAATTGCCCAACAAGGTGTTTCTTCTCTTGTGTCGTTGTCAAAGAACACGAAGTCGGCCTTAACCATATCTGCTTTATTTTTCTTTGCGGCATTATATAAAGTTTCAAAGGCATCTGGTTCAACCCAATCGTCACTTTCCACGATACCAACATATTCGCCTGTTGCCGCATCCAGACCGCGATTCATCGATTTGCCGTAGCCTTCATTTTCTTTGTCAATAATAACAATGCGTTTGTCGCGTTTTGCATAATCTTTGATTATATCCAGAGTCGAATCCGTAGACCCATCATTGATACAGATAATTTCTATGTCATCTAACGTTTGTGCTATGATACTATTTAAACATTCGCCTAAATATTTTTCTACATTATAGCACGGAACAAGAATGGATACTTTAGGTTTTTTGGTGTTTTTTTCTTCTCTCATGATTTCAACCCCTTGATTATTTCGAAACAACGCGCGATTGCCTTGTCCATATCATAATATTTGTAGTCACCCAATCTACCAAAAAAATAAACATTGGGTTTATTTTCCGCTAATTTTATATATTTTTGGTAAAGTTCTGCGTTTTTATCGTTGGCAATTGGATAATATCTTTCATTTTTACCTTCTTGAAACGCCTCGGGATATTCGTAAGATACTATCGTCTTATCCGATTTATCGTTCAAGAAATGTTTATATTCTCCGATTCTTGTCCAATCATAATTACATGGATAATTCACAACCGCAACATCTTGAAATTTATCATATGGATATGTGATAAAATCGAAACGCTCGCTGCGATATGGTAATGCACCATACTCATAATTGAAAAATTCATCTATACTGCCCGACCAAAACAACCTGTTGTATTCCATGTTATTATCAAAAGGGGTTTTTAATTTAACAGTTATATTTTTATGCTTCAATATATTCTTAACCATAGCGGTATATCCACCGATCGGTATACCTTGGTATTTATCTTGAAAATATCTGTCATCACGGGAAATATATACCGGCACGCGTCCTGATACAGATGGATCAATTTCATCTGGCGTTTGTCCCCATTGTTTCAAAGTATATTCAAGAAAGACTTTTTCGTAAATGTATTGAGCCAAAAACTGCAAATCTTTGTCGTCTTTTTTGCGTAATTCCAAAATAGGCACTTTTACATTAAGCCCAAAATTTTCCAATAATTTTTCTTCAATTTTGTTCGCCATACTTGTTGGAAATACCGCATGCAAAGTATTCAAATTAAATGGTATCGGCACAATCTGGCCATCAATCAACCCCTTTACTTTATGTTGATATGGGTGCCATTTACAGAAACGACTTACAAAATCCCAAACAGTTTTGTTATTGGTATGAAAAATATGGGTTCCATATTTGTGTACGCATATACCATCTTCGTAATAGTCATAGATATTTCCAGCAATATGATCTTTGGAATCTATAATAACAACTTGTTCGCCAGATTCAGCCAATAAACGTGCCAATGTTACCCCAGAAATTCCGCATCCAACTATAAGATTTTTCATAACAATTCCTCGTGTAAATATCAATTGAATATTAATAAATATATTTTAAAAGTCAAATCACAAACGGTAAAAAAAAATTCCGCATTTCTGCGGAATTTTTGATTTCAAAACTATTCAGATGCTTTTTCATCTGAAGTTTCTTCTTTTGCCGCTTCGGCCGGTTTTTCATCGGCGGGTTTTTCTTCTGCCGGTTCTTCTTCAACCTTTTTGGTTCCGAATGTCAAAACTTTACCCGCAACCAATGCCTCGATTTCATCATTGGTACGTGCAACATAGACCTTAATCGGAACGATAACATCTGGATGTAACGCGATTTTTGTATCAAATGCACCAACAGATTTAATTGGGGCACCCAACATAACCTGGGCCGAAGAAATATCTACACCTGCGATTTCTTTTAATGTACGTGCGATGTCGCGGCTGGACACAGAACCATAAAGTTGACCTGTATCACCGGCCTGGCGAATCATATACATTTTTGCGTTTTTGACCGCATCGACTTTGGCTTCGGCTGCCTTGCGTGCGTTTTCATGACGCGCCTGAAGTTCTGCCTTTTGTGCTTCGAACAGGGCGACATTTTCACGCGACCAACGCAATGCTTTGTTGTTTGGTAACAAGAAATTGCGGGCAAATCCAGTTTTGACTTCGACTGTATCGCCGATATTGCCCAAACGTGTAATTTTTTCTGTTAAAATAACTTTCATTTTATCTGTCCTTATTTTGTTAAGTTAGGGATGTTTTTCATCCCAAATATTTTATTAACCAATGTTGTTCCGTACGAACGGCAACAGTCCCAAATGACGTGCGCGTTTGATTGCGCGTGTCAACAAACGTTGATCTTTTTGGGAAACACCGCTAATACGACTTGGGACGATTTTACCGCGTTCGGTAATATAGTGCCCCAACATCTTAACATCTTTGTAATCAATAACCTTGCCCTTTAAAGGGTTAGATTTTTTACGATATATTGCTGCACGAACTGCCATTATTCTGCCTCCTCGGTATTCTTTTTCATCATGATAGACGGGCCATCGGCCAATTTTTCAACACGCACATTCAGATAGCGAATAACATCTTCATCGATACGGCAACGACGTTCCAATTCAGCAACGGCGGTACCCGGCAATTCAATGTTCATCATAACATAGTGTGCCTTGCGATTTTTACGAATTATATAGGCCAAATTTTTCAATCCCCAAAATTCTGTGGATTTCACATTGCCCTTTAATTCTTTGATAATACCTGCATATTTTTCCGCTTTTTCTTTGACCTGCGGTTCGGTCAAGTCCTGGCGAAATACCAGAACACTTTCATAGTAAGCCATTTTATTTCCTTTGGTTTATGTCAGCCGTTACCACCATTAGTAACAGCAGGAACAGACGCAATTATTACAATTTTTTACAAAAAATCAAGTACTTTATATTTTTTTCCATTTATAACAAATAATACCCGTTGACACAGGGTTCAGAATTTTTCTATGATACAAGTGTAACGAGAGAAAATATCATGAATAATTTTCACAGAAACCTTAATAGAATGGCGTTTTTTACGGCGTTTGTGCTGTGTGGTTTGATACTGTTTTACCGGACATTTTTTGCGATTGCAATTGCAAATATATACCTTAATGGGATTATTATTGGAACAACAATTTTTGGTGTAATCCTTTGTTTTATCAAGGTTTTTCAACTATTGCCGGAATATCGTTGGTTAAATGCGTATACGCGTGGGGCGCGTGGTGCGAAAATGCCACCGCGGTTGTTGCGTTCGGTTGCAATTATGTTGCGGACACGCCCGCAAAAGTTGACCGAGGGCGGCTTGCGTGGAATTTTAGATACTATTTTGGTGCGGTTGGAAGACGATAGGGAATCATTGCGGTATGTAACAAATACATTGGTGTTTTTGGGATTGCTTGGAACATTTTGGGGGCTGATACTGACAATAGGCGGGTTCGCGGAACTGATTGGAAATTTGAATTTTAATGATGAAACGGTTTTAGAAACGATGCAGGTTGGTTTGTCGCGACCGTTGGGCGGTATGGCAACCGCGTTTACAAGTTCTTTATTCGGCCTTGGGGGCAGTTTGATTGTCGGGTTTTTGTCGCTTCAGGTGCAATTGGCCCAAGGTGCGGTTTTTCATAAACTGGAAGATTTCTTGGCGGCGCGCACAAATGTGTCGCATGTTGATATGGGGGCATGGCCTAAAATAGAATCCAGTTTGGACAAGATTACCAGTGCTGTGCGCAGTATCGACCGTAAAACCGCAACGCAACAATAAATATAATGAAAGAGAGAGAAAATGCTGAACAGAATATTTAATAATAACAGAACTAATACATGGCCGGCGTTCGTAGATTTGTTTTCAAACCTGGTTATCATATTGATATTCTTGTTGATTGTGTTTGTGTTCCTTTGGACCACGACCAGTGTGTTTAACAAAAGAACCGGTGTTCAAACTATTGCAGAGTTGAAACAGACCAATGCAGAACAGAGTGAAAAAATCCGCCAGATGCAAAATGATGAAAATGAGGCAAAACGTTTGTTGATTTTGGCACGCGCAAATTTGGAAAACGCACAGAGTAGTTTGGATGCCCAAGATTTATCCATGATTGACCTTGTTACTGCGTACGAGACCCAGGTTAATAAGTTGCAGGCCCAAGATGAAGAAACACAAAAGCAAATCATCGAACTGCGCGCCCAATTGACCGAGGCTTTGGTTGCCAAAGAACAATTGGCAGAATTGGAACAGCAACGGCGCGATTTGCAAAAACAAATGTCGGAACAGATGGCAAATAAGACCGCCGAATATCAAGAAGAATTGAAAAAATTAAATGATGCGCTGGCGGCCGCCGAAGAATCCGCGCGGGAACAAGAAGTTAAATATGTTGAAATGTCAACCCGGTTGAACAGGGCATTGGCGGACAAAGTTGCCGAATTGAACGAGATGAAACAATATCAATCTGAATTCTATCGCTCAATTAAAACCGCGTTGGGCGATCGCACCACGGTCCAGGCTGATGGCGATCGGTTCATTGTTCCAAGTGATATTTTATTCTCGACCGGGTCATATAAGTTGTCGGCCGAAGGCAAGAACCAATTGCGCCTTATATCCAATGTTATCAAAGATTTTGAAAACAAGATTCCGTCTGATATTAATTGGATTATACGCGTTGACGGTCATACCGATAAAGCCGCGGTTGTTCCGGGTAACAGAGCGTATCGCGATAACATGCAATTATCTTTATTGCGTGCAACGGCGGTGGCAAATGAACTGGTGGCGGCGGGCGTTTCACCACGGCGTTTGGTCCCCAGTGGTTTTGGCGATTTACATCCGACAGAACTGGGGTCAGATAAAGAAAGCATGCAACGAAACCGCCGTATAGAATTGCAATTGACCAATAAATAAAAAAAGCGGGGCAAATACCCCGTTTTTTTAATATGCTAGGTGACTTAACCCATACCACAGTAATAAGTCCCATATGATACACAACAATATTGCGGCACATCCCATTGTAATTTTATATTTTGGTGCGATAAATTTTGCCACAAAAAACATCGCGATAGCGGGCAATATTGTAAAATAAATAATCAAAGGCCACATTAATAATTCTGATGACAATAATTTCTCTATAGATACGCAAATAATTGGTATAATCCACCACACCAAGAATACGGACGGTAAAAGCGCGACCCAACGAAGAATGTTTAACCATTTTTTATTTTCATCTGATTTTGTCATGATATTCTCCTTTGTACGGATTATATCATAAAATGTGTCAAAAATAAAAACCGGTCAAAACCGGTTTTAATTTTTGGTGGCCCTGGTCGGTTCCGGCCTGCGCCGGAATGACGACAAATTGCGTTCGCAATTTATTTTTACTGCACTTCGTTTGTAAAAATCCGTCCGACACAGGCAAAAATAAAAAACACCAAAAGGTGTTTTTAATTTTTGGTGGCCCTGGTCGGACTTGAACCGACACTCCTTGCGGAACTTGATTTTGAGTCAAGCGCGTCTACCAATTCCACCACAGGGCCATGTCGCAAAGAATTTATTTTGCTTTCTTTGCTTCAACTTTTTTTACCAAACGCGCACTGCGGTTTGCCTTGTGCGTTGGTTTTTTCGCCGGTTTTTCGGCCTTGCCATTTTTCTTTTCAATGGCTTTCTTTATTGCCGCCATTTCCGGTGTCAAACGTGATACAGGTTTCGCCGTAACATACGCATCTAAACCGCCATGCTTGGTCAAAGTGCGCAGACCAGCGGCCGAAAGGCGCAATGAAAAATCGCGACCCAAAATATCACTGTGAAACTTTAATACATGCAGATTCGGCAAGAATGTGCGCTTAGTATGGCGTTCCGAATGGGAAACATTCATACCGACTTCTGTTTTTTTACCTGTTACTTTACATACACGTGGCATATCATATCCTTTAATTACTGCGGCATAATCTATAACAAAAATCCCAAAAAGTCAAGTAATGTTTTACTTTTTTCATATATTTGTTTTGGGGCGGGTTTTGTTCCCATGTCCTTGAATAATAAAAAAGCGCACTATATATATGCTTGATAAAAAAAGAGGTGTCTTTATGAATCCAGAAGAAATGCAAGAAACACCGGCCAAGGCCATTGAAAAATATACTACCGATTTTACAAAATTGGCGGCCGATGGAAAATTAGACCCAGTCATTGGACGCGATGAAGAAATTCGTCGTGCTATCCAGGTTTTGTCCCGCCGTACCAAAAATAATCCGGTTCTTATTGGTAACCCCGGTGTGGGTAAAACTGCCATTGTCGAAGGTTTGGCGGAACGCATCGTTTCGCGCGATATTCCAGAAAATTTGCAAAATAAAAAATTGCTGTCTTTGGATATGGGCGCGTTGATGGCGGGCGCAATGTTCCGCGGTCAATTCGAAGACCGGTTCAAAGCGATATTAAAGGCCGTAAAAGACGCAAATGGCGAAATCATTTTATTTATCGATGAATTACATACCTTGGTTGGTGCCGGCAAAGGCGAGGGCAGTATGGATGCCGGTAATCTTATTAAACCTATGTTGGCGCGTGGCGAATTGCACTGTTTGGGCGCAACAACATTGGATGAATATCGTCAGTATATTGAAAAAGACCCGGCGTTGGCGCGGCGTTTTCAACCAGTATATGTCGATGAACCGACCGTTGATGATACAATTTCCATCCTGCGTGGGTTAAAGGAAAAGTACGAAGGGCATCATGGTGTTCGTATTTCAGATTCTGCGTTGGTGGCGGCGGTACGTTTGTCTAACCGTTATATAACAGACCGTTTCTTACCTGATAAAGCAATCGATTTGGTCGATGAAGCCGCGGCACGTGTTCGTATCGAAGTCGCGTCTAAACCAGAAGCACTGGACGAAGTTGACCGCCATTTAATGCAATTGAAAATTGAACAACAGGCATTGAAAAAAGAAAAAGACGAAGATTCCAAGAAACGTCTTGTCGATTTGGAAAAATTGATTAATGAAACTCAAGAAAAATCCGACAAATTGACCGCCGATTGGCGCGCAGAACAAGAAAAAATGCGCGGCCTTTCCGATGCGATGGCGGCATTAGATGCGGCCAAGGCCGAAGTCGCCAGTGCTATGCGTGCCGGCGATTATGAAAAAGCGTCTGCATTGCAATATGGTAAAATTCCGGCGTTGGAAGAAAAAATTAAAAAGATGAATTCCGAATCACGCGAATATAAAACAGTGTTGCCAGAACATATCGCGGCGGTGGTCAGTAAATGGACCGGTGTTCCGGCCGATAAATTAAATGCTGCGGAACAATCAAAATTGCTGAATATCGAAGATGAATTGCGCAAACGTGTTGTAGGTCAAGATGCGGCGTTGGCGGTTGTCGCGCGCGCAATACGCCGTTCGCGTGCGGGGTTGTCTGATCCGCGCCGTCCATCGGGCAGTTTTATGTTCTTGGGACCCACCGGTGTCGGAAAAACTGAGGTTGCCAAAGCCTTGGCGGAATACTTGTTTAATGATGATACCGCAATGACCCGTATTGATATGAGTGAATATATGGAACCACATTCGGTTGCGCGTTTAATTGGTGCGCCTCCGGGGTATGTTGGATATGATGCAGGTGGCGTTTTGACCGAATCGGTGCGTCGCCGTCCGTACCAGGTATTATTGTTTGATGAAATTGAGAAAGCACATCCAGATGTATTCAATGTCTTTTTACAGATATTGGATGATGGCAGACTTACCGATGGCCAAGGGCATGTTGTGAACTTTACGAACACAATTATAATCATGACCAGTAATTTGCCAGATATGGCCGCAGTTAAAAAACAATTCCGTCCGGAATTTATAAACCGTATCGATGAAATTGTTTTCTTTAATCAATTAGGCAAAGATGTTATGGCCGGTATCGTAGAAATTCAATTGCGGAATTTGCGTGGCCGTTTGGCCGCACGGCGCATAGAATTAAATGTTACCGACAAGGCGATAACATGGTTGGGTGAACACGGATTTGACCCAGTGTTTGGTGCGCGCCCGTTAAAGCGACTTATTACATCGGCGGTGGAAGATAAAATTGCGGATTTGATTTTGTCTGATACCGTTGGGGAAGGTTCGACCGTATATGTCGATGTCCAAGGTAAGAATTTGGTTGTGAAATAATCAAAAAAACAAGCGAAAAACTCCCGGCCTTGGTCGGGAGTTTTTTATATTTATGAATACTTTTATCTTAGCCGCGGATCTCGTATCGGCATATTTCTAAAAGTGCCTGGATTATCGTATTGTTGTTTGTGTTCGAATTGGACGGTGCCGGGCTGCCACTGTAACGAAGCGTCTTGGAATAAAGTTTTTTGATGCGCCTTTATGGCATCTTCCAATTGTGATACAATACTCATTGTTTGGTCCGAAAATTTTTCAATTGGGCAACGTAAAAGTGTAATCTGGATGCCATTTTCTTTAATTTCTTTGCTCTCAACTGGAATATCAAACTGGCTTAATAATTTTTGTGCTTCTCTGATTTCAGATTTACTTTGGGGGACATAGAAACAGATATATTTCTTTTCGGTGCCATCGGTCTTGTTTGTAAAGATTCCCCGTTCAATTTTAAGTATTTTACCTTTTAACTGTTCAAGTTTATTTTTTTGCGCGCGCTGAATAATACGCAAATCCAGATTATTTAAATTGCGCAATCTTTCGTAATCCGCCGTCATTTCCCACGCGGTTGTATCCAGTGTCGGATTTTGACCCAATTCAAAAATAATCTCGGTTACAGATGTGTTACGGGTCATGGCATAGCCGCCGGGTTGGGTCATGTATTTAACTTTTTCAAAATCAGGCATTGAAAAAAATGCTTTAAGTATCTCGTAATCTTCTTCGCTGCGTGGTGTGATTGTACATTTGGCTGAACCAGCCACATGGTTATTAACAAAAACGCCTTCGCAGTGTCTGCGGAAAAAGTCGGCAATCATAGGATATGTATATTCCATAATTTTCTCCTGTTATCGTTTCGGTGCATTATATCATATTTTACGGGGGCTATCAAGTTCGGCACTTGAAATTGACATTTTTCTTATTATATTTCCATCAACAGCATAGTATATGTATATAAAAGGAGTTATTATGTTTAAACCATTGAATAACTATGTCTTAATCCAAAGAATTGAAGAAGAAAACAAAACCGCCGGCGGAATCATTATTCCAGACACCGCCAAAGAAAAACCAAGTCGTGGTCGCGTCATTGCGGTCGGCGATGGTGCGTTTGAACACGGCGCACACGTTCCTATGACGGTCAAGGTCGGAAATATTGTATTGTTCGCAAAATGGGCGGCATCCGCAAACGAAGTTAAAATTGATGGGGCGGATTATGTTCTTATCAAAGAATCTGATATTTTAGGCATTATTGAATAAAGAGGTATGAATTATGGCAAAAGAAATTATTTTTGATACAGATAAATTGGCGGCCGGTGTTGATAAATTGGCCAATGCGGTAAAAATTACTATGGGACCCAAGGGCCGCACGGTTGTTATAGATAAATCTTATGGCGCACCGGTTGCGACCAAAGATGGTGTTACGGTTGCCAAGGCGGTATCACTGAAAGACCCAACCGAAAACATCGGTGCGCGTATGATTCAAGAAGTTGCAAAAAAAGCCGGTGATGATGCAGGCGATGGAACAACAACCGCCACTGTGTTGGCACAAAAAATTTTCCGTGAAGGTCGTCGTGTTATTGCCGCAGGTATGAATCCTATGGACATTAAACGTGGAATTGACATTGCTTCGGCCGCTGTTGTTGCCGATATTGAATCGCATGCACGCCCAGTTAAAAATAGTTCCGAAATTGCCCAGGTGGCGACTATTTCTGCCAACGGGGATTCTGATATTGGTAAAAAGATTGCCGATGCAATGGAAAAGGTCGGCAAAGAAGGTGTTATTACTGTTGAAGAAGCCAAAGGTTTGGAAACAGAAATTGATGTTGTCGAGGGTATGCAATTTGACCAAGGCTTCATGTCGCCTTATTTCGTAAGCAACAGCGAAAAAATGTTGGCGGAATTGGATAATGCGGCGGTCTTGGTTTCCGAAAAGAAAATCACAGGACTGCAGGCATTGTTGCCAATATTGGAACCAATCGCACAACAGGCGCGTCCTTTGTTGATTATTGCCGAAGATGTCGAATCTGAAGCATTGGCAACATTGGTTCTGAACCGGTTGCGTGGCGGATTAAAGGTGTGCGCGGTCAAAGCCCCAGGATTCGGCGACCGTCGCAAGGCAATGTTACAAGATATCGCAATCGTAACCGGCGCAACCGTTATTTCCGATGATATGGGGATGACTTTTGATAATATTACGCCGGCGGTTTTGGGTTCGGCAAAGCGCATCGTTGTTGATAAATCGTCAACACTTATTGTTGGCGGTGCCGGCGATAAAGGAGCAATTTCTGCCCGCGCAGATGAAATTCGTAAACAAATCAAAGAAAGCACCAGCGATTATGACCGTGAAAAATTGGCGGAACGTTTGGCTAAATTGGTCGGCGGTGTCGCAGTTATTCATGTTGGCGGTATGACCGAGGTCGAAGTTAAAGAAAAGAAAGACCGGGTTGATGATGCACTGGCGGCAACGCGTGCCGCGGTTGCAGACGGCATTGTGGCCGGTGGTGGTGTCGCGCTGATTCGTGCGGTGTCGTCATTGGAAAAAATCAAAGGTGCAAATACAGACCAAAATGTCGGTATCGACATTGTGCGTCGCGCAATTGTCGCGCCGTGTGCGCAAATTGCCGAAAACGCCGGAACATCGGGCGAAATTGTCGTTGGCAAAGTCTCGGAATCCAAAGATTATAATTTTGGATATAATGCCCAAACAGGCGAATATGTCGATATGATGAAGGCCGGAATTATTGACCCAGCCAAGGTTGTTAAAACCGCTATTATGGCGGCGGCATCGACTGCGGGCGTGTTGTTAACAACCGGTGCGGTGATGTCGGAAATTCCCGAAGAAAAATCATCGACTCCGCAAATGCCGGGCGGTATGCCGGGAATGATGTAAAAATCACAAAAACGCCCCAAACGGGGCGTTTTTAATTAAAATCTATGTCTAAATTTTCAAAATCGGTATGACCGGCGGCGGGGATTTCGCGAATCTGGTCGATGGGCAAGAATCTGCGGGATAATTCTGGCGGAACAACCCGGTCGCGTGCGCCAATATAATGAACCGCCGAAACGCGTGGCAATTTTTCTAAATCCAGCGAGTGGGTCAGGGGGCTGTCGCCAAAATATTCTGTCCACGCGGTGTGATTTGGAACACCTGCGATGGTTACCCATTTTTTGACCGCAATTTCTGGATGGCGATTTATGATAAGCCCCGATACCAGTCCACCACCAGAATAACCAATCAAAATAACCGGTTGTTTTCCGGCAATACTTTTGATAGCGGTTGCCATAGAATCCACAACACTGGCCGAAAATCTTCCATCGGTCCAATCAATCGTGTCGCAGGCGGGCGACATTATAAACTGGCATGGGCGCGCCATATAGACAACATTTGCCGCCGAATCCCGCATCGCCAAATCCCGAACCAGTGTTCCGCGTGGTGTCGGGTCGGATGTTGGGGCACCGTGGGCATTAAATGCATGACCATCGCCTTCGATATAAATATGTATTATGTTGTTTCTACTGGTTATTTTTTGAAATGTGGCAATTTTGTAATCGTTCGCTTGGATGTCTTGCCGGGTGAAATTATCTGGGGGTGTCCACGCGCCCGCGCATCCTGCCAATAATAAAAGAATAAACAAGAACTTCATAAACATATCATACACTAAATTTAAAATTAAAAAAATCATAAAAATATTTGACAAAAGTTTTTTTTAGACTATATTTAGGGTAAACAAACAAAAAGGTGAGATATGTTTGATAAATTAAAAATGAAATTTGCAGCACGTCGTATGCAACGTGAAAATGATTACGCAATGATTCAAAAGAATGTAATTGCGCGTGAACATCCGTTGATGACAATTATTTCGTGGCCTTTCCGTGTAATTGGTCGCGTGTTTCGTTGGATTGCCGATTTTGTAACGGCGATTTTGTCTTGGATTTGGGATTTATTGGTTTGGTTATTGCGCACAATTTGGGCATGGATTTGTGGAATCAACCTTGTTGGTTTGATAAATCTTGCGCTTTTGATTGCTATTATTGTTTTGTGTTCTTTGTTGATTATAAGTCTTATGAACAACAGAAAATCTATATTCTTTAATAACGCAACCGCAACGGATGTGAATAAAGTTACAGTTGAAGCAGTCCAAAAAACTGAAGAATCTGATGCGGAAAAACTGGCATCTGAAAATAAAAATATTCCATTGCCAATTCGTCGTGATGCACGTGGTGATATGCAAAAGCCGATAAATGTTGTCTCGACAAAACCATGTAATAATCCGACATTACGTCCCCAGGGTGATGGGCGCATCTATGGCGATGTAATTATTGAATCACGTGGCGAAAGAATTATGTTAAGAAACGGTGCTCGTATTCGTGGAAACTTGTATCTGCAACGCATGCGTAAATATGTTTTGCCTTGTAATGTCGTTGTCGAAGGCGATGTGTTTTTACGTGATGTAAATTTGTTGCAATTCTGTGGGCCTTTTACAATCACAGGAAATATTTATGTAAGTCCGCGTTCTTCGTTTGGTCCGATTCCATATAATTCTAAATTGGGCGGCCAGATAATTTTGTAATTCATAAAAATGAATAAACTAAAAATCGCCACAATCGTGGCGATTTGTTTTTACTTTTATAACAATTTGTGATATAATAGTCGCATAAAACAAAAGGAAGGAAATATGAAAACACTTGAAAAAATTTTAGCCGTATTGGTCAAGAATTTGGGATATACCGTTCTGTTGATATTGTCAATCATATTGTTTGCAATATTCTCGGATGGGTTAATCAGTGGTATTATTACCGCATTGTCCGCGCTGTTGGCATACGCATGCATTATGGCATTGGTCGCGGAATTTAAAAAGCAACCCGGAAAATCGCCAAAAAAGAAATAAGCGATATTGCCCCGATAATTTTGTCCATGCATTGCGGGGCTGGGTAATTTTTAATTGAAAAAGTTTTAATATGTTTGTTAAAATCCCCTTGAAAACAAAAGGGGATTTTTATGTATGACAAAGATAATGTGTTCGCAAAAATTATTCGTGGTGAAATTCCATCAAAACGCGTTGTGGAAAACGAATATGCGATTTCTTTCTATGATGTGAACCCAATGTGCAAAACTCATGTTTTGGTTGTGCCGCGTGGGGAATATGAAAATATTTTGGACTTTGCCCGCCGCGCCACACCGGCCGAGCAGGCGGGTTTTTGGGATTGCTTTGTTAAAACCGCGGATAAATTGGGCGTAAAAGCAGAATTTAATGTCTTTGCCAATGCTGGATTGGCCGCGCCGATATTTAATCAAAGTGTGTTTCATTTTCATCTGCACCTGATTGCCGGGGATAAAACGCCGGCGTGTAAAGATCTTATGCGGGAAATGCTATGCGAAAAATAAACCTGCGTGTTATACCGCGTGCGCGGCAAAATAAAATTACCGTCCAAGATGATGAACATTTGCGTGTCCATATAACCGCTGCGCCGGTTGATGGCGCGGCAAATGCCGCGGTTATTAAAATCTTGGCCGAATATTTTGATGTCCCGAAATCACAAATAAAAATCGTGCGCGGGGATGCCGCGCGCGATAAAGTTATAGAAATTCCAGAATAATTTATTTTCCGTAATTTAATATCTGTTTGAACAATTCATCTGGCGTGTCTGCGACATGAACATTATAATCGTGGACACTTTCGATAAATCCGCTGTCCTGCATAACCAAGAACATTTTTGAAAACGATTCCCAAAATTTTGCAGTGTTCATAAAAAATATTGGTTTAATGGATTCGCCAATTTGCTGCATCGTTAAAATATCGGTGAATTCGTTCAGTGTGCCGATGCCGCCCGGCAATATGATAAACCCGTCTGACATTTCGTACATGCGTTGTTTGCGTTCGTTTACACCGTCAACAACCTGGACCGAAATTTCTTCGTGTGCGGGTTCTTGTTTGGCAACCACATTATGTGTTGTAACACCCAAAACCACACCACCGTTATTTAATGCCGCCGTCGCCGTCGCACCCATAAGGCCGACATTGCCACCACCAAAAATCATACGTATTTTATTTCGTGCCAACAATTCGCCAACACGTGCCGCATCACGTTCAAACTGTGGGTCTGTGCCAAAACTGTGGCCACAATAAACCGCCAAAGAATTTAATTTTTGCATACTTTTTCCTTTATTTTCCGGAATTATAGCATAGAATATTACGGTTATGAACAAAAATTTTTTAGATTTTATGCGGAACTTTGTCGGTCAAAAAATGGCCGTCGGGGTCAGTGGCGGGGTCGATTCGGTCGCATTGTTGCATTGGTTGGTGGAAATCGGTGCGGATGTGGTGTGTTTGCATGTGAATCACAATTTGCGCCCGTCCGCCGGGGTGGAAGCCCAATATGTCGCAGATTTATGTAAAAAATTGGGCGTTGAATGTCATATCTTTTCGTGGGGCGGGGAAAAACCCGAAACCGGTTTGGAAGATGCCGCGCGTGTTGCACGTTATAAATTTATGACGGATTTTTGTCATAAAAATAAAATCAAAATCATCCTTACCGCGCACCAGGCGGACGATCAAATTGAAACTTTTTGGATGAACCTTGGACGGGGCAGTGGGGTTTACGGTTTGGCCGCTATGCGCGATGTTGGCGAAATGGACGGTATTAAAATTGTGCGACCATTACTTGGGGTGTTTCGGCGCGAACTGCGTGATTATTGTGATACACGGGGCATTAAATACTTTGCAGATGAAATGAACGATGACCCACATTATACGCGTGTAAAGATTCGGCAAAATCGGCACTTGGTTGGGGATGCGCTTGGCATTTCCGATGAACGCATATTATTGGCAATTCAAAACATGGGGCGCGTGCGTGAAACACTGGAAAATTATGTCGATAAATTGGTCGCGCGTGTGATGTTGGATGGGCGTGCAATATTTTCTGAATCTTTTCTATTTGACCAAAGCCCCGATATTAGGTTAAAGTTTTTGGGAACCATTATTCAAATGGTCGGGGGGGACAGGTATCAGCCACGATTGAATTCATTGGTGGGCGCGGTGGATAAATTGCATGACGATTGCAAATTTACCATCGGGCATTGTACAGTGCGTCGTTTTCGTGGTCGAATTTTAGTTGTCCGTGAAGGTAAAAAGACAAGTTTTAGAATCAGGAAAAGGTATCATGGAAAAAAATATATTAAAAAATAAGAAACGCAATAATTCCAATTTGTTCTTAATTCTGTTTGGAATAATGTTTGTTGTTCTGGTTGGCGGCGCGTTTATGTCGCGTGGCGGGTTGAATACGGCCGTGGATGTGGTATCGAACGAACCGGTGGAATTGACTTTTTCTGATGTTCTGCGCCGGGCGGACGAAATTAAAACTATGAAGATTCGCGACAATGTTGCAACCGGTCAATTGCGGGATGGAACCAAATATAACGCGGTTATTACATATAATCCAGAACTGTTGGAAAAATTGTCCAATGGTGGCACGGTTGTTTCAATTGATACATCCAAGGGTTGGGTTGATTACCTTGGAACATGGGTGCCGATTTTGATGGGACTGTTCTTTATATGGTGGATTTTCCGCGGTATTCGCGGCGGCGCGGGTGGAATAAGTCGCACATTAATGGGGCAAAACCCGACAAAAATTGTAACTGGAAAACCCAAGACTACATTTAAAGATGTTGCCGGAATCGATTCGGAAAAACAGGAATTGGCCGAGGTTGTAGATTTCCTGCGCGACAAATCAAAGTTTGCCGCCGTGGGCGCGCGTGTGCCACGTGGTGTGTTGTTGGCGGGTGAACCCGGAACTGGTAAGACACTGTTGGCGCGTGCCATCGCGGGTGAGGCGAATGTCCCGTTCTTTGCCGCATCGGGCAGTGATTTTTCCGGTATCATTGTCGGTTTGGGTGTCGCAAAAATCAAAGAGATTTTCGAAATGGCAAAACGCAATGCGCCATGTTTGTTATTCATCGATGAAATAGATGCAATCGGTCAACGCCGCAGCCAGAATTCTTTTAACGATCAAGACCGCGAACAGACATTGAACCAATTACTGATTGAAATGGATGGTTTTTCAAACGAAACAGGCATCATTGTTATTGGTGCAACGAATCGGCCGGATATGTTGGACCCGGCGTTGTTGCGTCCCGGCCGTTTTGACCGCCAGGTGCATATTGATTTGCCCGATATGGCGGGCCGCAAAGCAATTCTGGAATTGCACGCGAAAAAAATCAAAATGCATGAAGATGTGAACCTTGGCGATTTGGCGCGTGGGACAACGGGACTTTCGGGTGCGGATCTGGAAAACCTGTTGAACGAGGCCGCCTTGCACGCGGTGCGCAGTGGCCATAAAATGGTTGCCCCCGATGATATAGAAGAAGCCCGCGATAAATTGTTGATGGGACCACGCAAAATTCGCAAAATGCGCCCCGAAGATATAAAACTGACCGCGTATCACGAAGCCGGACATGCCTTTGTCGCAACGCATTATGCGGATATCGCCGACCCGATTCACAAGGCAACAATTATTCCGCGTGGGCGTGCGCTGGGGATGGTGCAACATTTGCCAATTGACGACAAGGTTTCAATGTCCATTGCCGAAGTGCGCGCAAATTTGGCGATTTCTATGGCGGGTCGCGCAAGTGAAGCGGTATTCTTTGGCGCAGATAAAATTACCACCGGGGCCGAGGCCGATATTGCGATGGCGACGCGCCTTGCCCGGCGTTCGATTACCACCGCCGGATTATCAAACAAAATTGGTTTGGTCGCGATTAACCAGGCGCAAACATTTGGTTCGCGTGTACCGTTGGAAAATGCTTCGGAAAAAACCGCAGAAATTGTTGATGCGGAAATCAAAAATTGGACCGATGCCGCATATCGTGATGCCGTTAGTATTTTGACCAAGAATAAAGCGGTGGTTAAAAAACTGGCCGAAGAATTATTGAAGCGCGAAACATTGACCGGCGAAGAAATTATGAAAATTGTTGGTAAAAAGCCGGCAAAAAAGACGACGGTCAAAAAGGCGAAAGTTGCAAAAAAATAAATTCGAAATTTTACAAATGGCGCCCGAATTTACCAATTCGGTATTGGTGTCGGACGGTGTAAATTGTGTAATATTTGATGCCTGGGGTCGCGCGGATGATTGGATTAAATTGTTGGACACGCGCGGGGTGCGTCCGGTTGCAATTTATGCAACACATGGGCACAGCGACCATATTTCCGCCGCACCCGCACTGGCCGCACATTATAATATTCCCTGGTTTATGAACGCGGCGGATGTGCCGTTGATTTTGTGGGGAAACCAAATTCTGGATTTTTGGGAATTGCCGCGAATTCCGGATGATTTTGTACGCCCGCAAAATTTGACCGCGGGCCGGGTCAAAATTTTGAATGATGTAGAAATGGAAATAATTGCGTCGCCTGGTCATTCGTTGGGTGGTGTAATGTTTTACTTTCCGGAATATAAAATATTGCTGACTGGCGATACCATTTTCCGTGACGGGGTGGGGCGAACCGATTTACCGGGTGGTGATGATAAAACTTTGCGTGAATCTATCGCGAATTTTGGGAAAATGAATTTACCCGACGACACATATATTGTTCACGGCCACGGCCCGGATTCTATGATGTGTGATATTAAAAACCGATTACAATAATTTGACATTGCCGCAAATTGTGCTAACTTTATCGCGTATAAAGAAAAAAATGTACAAGATGTCGGATGACGCAAAGAAATTTTTGAAAGAATATGGACTGGATAATTTGCCACGGACCTTTAATTATCCGGCTTTTCGGGGCAAATATGTTTTTATGTTGCACGATTTTAATCAAAATTTTCAATATGGCCCAATTGTTGCAAAACGCATGAATGATTTTTATGAACTGTTGGATGCGGGTGCGCGTGTTGTGGACGGAATATTTTGGGACCAACCCAAAACTATCGAGCCTGGGTTTATCGCACGTTGTGGCCAACCACAAAAAATAAATGAGAAATATGTTCTGTATAATGTGGGTACACTTAAACATGGCGAATGTGTCGAAGTGCCGCATATGTTTGTCAAAGACCCATATGACAAAAACTTTATGAAAGATATGCATGATGGCGATCGCGCAACATTGGAAAACATAATTGTAAATGAAAAAGACGATACGGCATGGCTTGGGTGGGACCATATTGAACGCACAAAATGGTGCAATTATAAACTGTCAAAGAAAAAAAGCGAAGAATTGTTAGATGGTTTTGATGCGTTTATTTGGGCAACGACTTTGTTGGATGTTGATAAAATTGCTGCGCTTAATCTTTTGCGTTATGCCCGTGAAATAATGCCATGTTTCCTGGATTCTGGTTTTGAACGTTATTATGATACCAACAGCCAACAACTCCCATATGTTCCAACCAGAATCAAGGTAACCATATGGAATGGTACTGAAATTGTAGACCAAAGTCGATAAAAATGAAAAAAAGGACATGTGCATGACATACAATGAAATATTGAAACAAATTCGGCCGATTATTGCAAAACAATTAGATGTTGAACCGGTTGATGTTAAAATGTCTGCAAACCTGACTCACGATTTGGGTGCGGATTCATTGGATGCATTGGAATTGAGAATTGCGGTTGAACGGGAATTTAATATCAGAATTCCCGATGAAGACACAATGAATATTTTTACGGTTGGCGATGCGGTAAATTATATACATCAACGTATTTCACCGGACGATGCACCAAAAAATAAAAGGCCCAATACCAAAACACAAACCCGTGTATATTTTGGCGCACCCGGATATGACAGTTTGTTATGTGGATATTTGCCGAATGATAAAATATATGATTATTTGAAAAACCTGAGCAAACAAAATTTAAGTCAACAGCATTGCGCACGTTATGGGTTTTCATTTACTGGTTGTCCGTATGATGGGCATTTAAAGCAAACTTTAATACTGGATGCCAGTATAGAAGATGGGGTTACCAGTGTATACGGACTGAATCCGTTATGTGGTGTGCGCACCGTCCATGGATGTTTTCGCAAATTAAAACGGGGAGAATGTAAAGACCCGTTTGTCGTTGAAAATGTCGGTAAAAACGGTGGACAAAAAAATATTTGAACAAATAGCGCCATATATCGCTGACAAATTGGGGGTTGACCAATGCGAGGTAACGAGAGATGCAGATTTACAAAATGATTTGGGTGCGGACTCTTTGGATATGGTTGAAATGATGTTGAAGTTTCAAATGGAGTTTAAAGGTACTTTCCCTGACGAGGAACAAGAGCTAATTCGGACCGTTGGTGATGTGATAGATGTTATAAAAAGGACGAGTGCATTAGACTGGATACGCGATGGTCAGGTACAGTCGACCGCAACGGTTGCGAAACCGGCCGCAGAACCGGAACAAAAACGTGTTGTTAAAAAAACATCGGCCAAGGAAACCACGGTAACTTTGACCAATGTGCCAAATGGTAAAGAAAAACCGACAGTTTTGAATTGTGGGACAATTACGGATGCCCAGAAACAAGATTTCTTGGCGGCGATTTCAGAACACAAACCAAGTGATGGCGATAATCATACATGTGGTTTCAATGTTTATCACGCGAAACAAAGTGCCATGCGCGTGGTTCCGTATAATGTGTCCACAAATTTCCAACCGACCAAACAAAAAATTGGCAAGAATGAATTGATTGTGGAAATGATACCGATGTCCAAAAAAGAATGCGGATCATGGGCAAACTATTGGTGATTGCACATCGCCATTGGTTAAACGGACCGTTGGTGCACTGTTGTTCCCGGATAAATATGGCAAACAGCGTTAAAAACAAACCCCGAAGAAATTCGGGGTTTTTAGATTGTAAATACTAATACCCGTGTTATGCCCGATAAATCGCGTTCGGCGCGCACGAATTTCCAACGGTTTGATTCAAATATTTTTTTTACCGCGTCGCCTGCGCCCGCGCCAATTTCAACATATATGCGCCCGGATTTCTTTAACCAATTTTTTGCGTTTTTTGCAATCTGTTCGTATGCCGCGTTGCCGCCATGTGCGGCGTACAGTGCTAATTTAGGGTCGTGCTTTGCGCCCGCATCTACACGCGGGTCGCCGATTGCAATGTACGGCGGGTTGGAAACGATAATATCAAATTTTTCGCGCACCGCGCGTGGCGCGCCAAAAGACGCGCGGGTAATTTTAATTTTGTTCGATAAATCAAAATTCTTTGTATTGCGACGTGCCACCCGAATTGCCCTGCGTGAAATATCAACGGCTGTGCCGGTTGCGCCATGAATATTTTTTACCAATGATATAATGATGCAACCTGTGCCGGTTCCCAAATCCAGTATTTTTGGATTTTGCGGGTTGTCCGCAATTACCGCCGCGACCAATGTTTCGGTATCGGGGCGTGGGTCCAGTGTGTATTTATTTGTATAAAACGGCAATCCATAAAACCATTTTTGATGAATTATCTTGGCCACCGGCACCCCGCGGCGCAGTGCGCGCGCCATAAACCACACCCGCAAATGCGATGGATTTTTAACATTGTCGGTGATAATTCGGGCGGCCCGAATCCCCCCGGCATCTTTTAAAATTTCAAAAACTTGATTTATTGTCATAAAACCATTATAATGGACGCCATGGAAAAAGCAAAAAATATTCTTACTTCACATGGATTTGTTCGCGCGGTTTTGTGGATTGCCGGTATTTTGGCCATCGCCGCGGTTGTAACATTGTTGGTGTTTGGTCGCCGTATGGATGGCACCGGTTCGTCTGCGCCTGCGCCAAATGAACCTATTATTGTTAGTGTCGCGGCCGGCGATACTTTGTCGAAATTGTTATCAGAGCAGGGCATCGGCCACAACGACATAAATGCGATTGCAAATGTTTTGAAAACTGATGCGGGTATAAGTGGCCTGCGCGCGGACCGTGATAAAATCGAATTTGTGCGCGATGGGGAAAATAATTCTGTGTCAAAAATTACCGTTGTTCCGGGGCCGTGGCGCCGCGTGGAACTAACATGCGATGCGGGTGGCAAATGGCAATGTAATGCGATTGATATTGAACGCGATACGCGACTGGTCTATCGTCAAGGCGAAATCTTGGATGGCGACAGTTTCTATCTGGCCGGTATGCGCGCGGATATTCCTGCCGGCATTTTGGCCGAAGTTTATGATTTGTTGGCATTTGAAATGGACTTTGAACGCGATGTGCGCGCAGGCCAAAAATTCTCGGTCGTTTATGAAGAAAACTATCGCGATGGGGAAAAGGTCGATAATGGTTCCGTTGTGGTCGTTTCTTTTGATGCGTTGCGTGGCAATGTTAAAATGTATCGATTCCGCAAATCTGATAAAACCGTGGGATACTATGACCCGAACGGAAACGGCGCGATTAAATCGCTGAAACGCACGCCAATCAATAATGCCAAAGTAACCAGCAGTTTTTCAACCCGTCGTAAACACCCTGTGTTGGGATTTACCCGCGCACACAAAGGTGTTGATTTCCGCGCGCCAACCGGAACGCCGATTCCGTCCGCCGGTGCTGGGCGCGTTGTGGCCCGTGGCTATAACCGTGGACATGGAAACTTTGTAAGAATAAGACACAATGGTTCGTTTGAAACGCTTTATGCGCACATGTCTAAATTTGCGAAAAATGTAAAGGTTGGCACAACCGTAAAACAGGGACAAATTATCGGATATTCTGGTTCAACGGGACTTTCCACCGGACCACATTTACACTATGAAATTATCAAAGACGGCAAACATGTGAACCCGATGACGGTTAAGTTGCCGGCGATAAATAATCTGGATGCGGCGAACAAAAAGAAATTCTTGGAATATCGCGAGACACTGGACAAGGCCATAGAACAAATGGCGGACAAGCCGGGTTCGTTTATTCAGATGTAATTGAATTTTTCTATTTCCCCCAAAACGGTGCGATTACATAGTCGGCGCGCAACGGCACAGATATTTTGGTGATGTTTTCCATAATGGATTTGATTTGTTCGGCAAATTTTGTCGCCAATTTTTCATCACATTCGAATACCATTTCATCGTGAACCTGCATAATCAATTTGATTTTATCGCGATTCGGAACAACCACTTCGTCAAATGTTTTTATCATGGCAAGACGCATAAGGTCAGCCTCGTATCCTTGGATCGGTGCGTTGATTGCGGCACGCATTGCGTATGCGCGCATACGGGGATTTTTCGCCTCGGGCAATTCTATGCGACGCCCCCACGGTGTGTAAACGCACGCATTTTCGGTTGCAAATTTTTTGATGCCTTCGATATAGTCTTTGATTTCCGGCAATCCCGCCATGTATGAATTTATTATCTCTTGCGCCCGGGCGCGTGGCACGTTTAATTGTGCGGCCAATCCAAAAGATGATATGCCGTATATGATTGAAAAGTTTACAGTCTTGGCCGCGCGGCGCAAATCCCGTGGAACAATGGTCGATTGGGGAATATTAAAGATTTTACGCGCGGTTTGTTCGTGGATGTCGGCACCCGCATTAAAAGTATCTTTGAATGTTTTTATGTCCGCAACATCGGCCAGCAATCGCAATTGAATTTGTGAATAATCCGCCGCAATTAAAACACGGCCCGCGGGTGCGACAAAGCATTTGCGAATTTCTTCGCCCAGTTCTGTTTTAACCGGAATGTTTTGCAGGTTCGGATCGCGCGATGAAAGACGACCTGTATTCGTACTGGTCTGTAAATATGTTGTATGAATGCGACCATCATGCGCAATTTGGTGGGGCAGTGCATCCGCGTATGTCCCCGCCAATTTTGCAATCGAACGCCAATTCAGAATCTTTTCAATAATCGGGTGGTGGTCGATTAAATCGTTCAGGCTATCTGCGTCTGTGGACCGGCGTTTGTTTTCCGGCATGTGCATTTCATCAAACAGAACGGTTGCCAACTGTTTAGGGCTGGCCACATTAAATTCGTGTCCGGCCAATTCAAAGATCTCGTTACTGATTTTAGTTAGCTGTTCGTGGAACACCCCCGAAAGTTTATTCAACTTTGCGCGGTCAACCAAGACCCCGTCGCGTTCCATAATTGTCAAAACCATAATCAGTGGTCGGTCGCAATTTTCATAAAGCCGTGCCAATTTATCGTTCGCATCCAATTCCGGTCGCATGTGTTTATACAGCGCCATTGTTACCGCGGCATCTTCGGCGGCATACGGGTATGCGGTATCAACTGGCAATGCATCAAAGTGCATATCGGCATCGCGTGTCTTTGGCGGAAACAGCGATGCAAATGTTATATTTTGATGATTCAAATATTTTACCGCCAATTCGTCCATGCTGTGCGAATGCAGTGTCCCGTGCAACGCGTATGAAATCAGCATAGTGTCATCAATCGGCGAAATTTTTTCAATATTCCAACCTTCGTTTGCCATAATGTGCAAATCGAATTTGATGTTATGTCCAACCTTGGTAATGTTTTTGTTGGTCAATATCGGCCAAATTCTTTTATATAAATCCGCAATAGAAATCTGATTCGGTGCAAGTTCTGCGCCCCCAAACAGGTCGCCACCCGTGGCGCGATGGCGCAGTGGAATATAAACACCGTGCGCTGCATCCACCGCCAAAGACATACCAACCATTTTATCAGTCATCTGATCCAGACCGGTTGTTTCCGTATCCAATGCGATAATGTCTTTAACGGTTGCCAAAAATTTTTCTAATTCTTTTATTGTTGTTATTTTTTCAAATTTCATTTCTGGTGCGGTGCGTGGAGTATCATCCATGGGCGTGGTGTCAACCGGACATGCCGAGCCTGGAAAACTAAACGCGGGTTCATTTGGTTCCGGCATATTTTCCGGGAAAGTGCGTGAAATTTTTTCCACCAAAGAATTGCTTTCTAATTCGTTTCGCACAAAGCTCAATGCGCCGGCACGATTAAACCTGAAAGGCGAAAGTTTCAGTCCTGATAAATCTACATCGCGTTTCAATGTTACCAAATCGCGCGATATATATGCCAATTCCCGCGACAGCAATAACATATTGCGTGTGCGTTCGTTTTTAATTTTGTCTATATTTGCGTACAGGTTGTCCAACGACCCGAATTCGTTTATCAGTTCGGCGGCCTTTTTCGGACCGATGCCACGCACACCGGGAACATTGTCAGACGAATCGCCCATCAGTGATTGCACATCAACAACGCGTTCGGGTGGCACGCCGAATTTTTCGATTACTTCGTTGCGGCCAATCGTTTTTTGCTTCATACCGTCGTACAAGAATATGCAGTCCGACACCAATTGCATTAAGTCTTTGTCGCCGGTCATAATTCGGGTTTTGTCTGCAATCTGGCAATTTTGGGTGGCAAGTGTTGCAATAACATCATCGGCCTCGACATTTGGAATACACAGAACCGGCACGCCCATTTCGCCCAAGCCACGCCGGACCATAACCGATTGAGTAATCAAATCGGCGGGTGTTTCATCGCGATTCGCTTTGTATTCAGGGTAAATGTCTTGGCGGAAAGTTTTGCGTGATGCATCAAACACACATACGAAAATATCGTCTGGACCTGCGGCGGCAAACACCGGTAACATCATATTTAAAAAAGCATACACTGCGCCGGTTGGTGTTCCATCGGTCCGCGTAAGGCGACTGTGCACGCCATAGTATGCGCGAAATAAAATTGAATTTCCGTCAATCAGTGTAAGCATTTTGCCCCCATTAAATACTGCGGGGCGTTGCCGCCCCGTTCAATTCTTTAAAACAGATAGCGAAGTTTGATACGCGCATCATAGTGCAAAATATCGGGTTCTATATCGCCGACTTTATAAACATCGGGAATATAGATTGCGCGCGCTTCGATATCAAATTTGCATGGCAAACCCGGCACATCCAGTGTTACACCCAACATACCTTGGTATGCAGCGGACGGGTCTAAATCCGCGCTGTTTGCTTTGTCTTCGCCATCTATTAACATACCGACACCGACGCCCAGGTATGGTTTGATAACCGTGGAGGGCATTTTAAAATATGCGTTTACCAATGCCACATGCGAATGAACATCTTTGACATTAAGGTAATTATATTCGGTTTCGAAACGAAATGCAGGCAAATCTACACCAAATATTGCGCCAAAGGACTGAGCCGGATTGGTTGGATGTTCATCATCGGCAAATATTGTCGCAGCACCGGCACCAACGGTTGCCCCGGCATATAAATCCCAAACCGGGTCGGCAAATGCAGGCGCAGCAGCCATTGCAGCAGCGCATAAAATAATTGATGTTTTTAACTTCATCTTTTGCTCCTTTGTATGATAATATAATAAAAAAGAGTTTAAAGATATGCAAGAAAATAAACCCATTTTAATTGTTGGCCTGGGGAACCCGGGTGCGGAATATGAACGCACGCGTCATAATGTCGGATTTATGGCGGTGAAACACTTGGCGGGGCCGTCCGCAAAATGGCGCGGGGAATTGTTTGCGCGCACATTTGCGACAAATATTGACGGGCGGCGCGTGATATTTGCAATGCCACAAACATTTATGAACGACAGTGGCCGTGCGGTGCGTGCGATAATGGATTTCTATAAGATTCCAAT
>CACZUL010000003.1 GCA_902784285.1 uncultured Pseudomonadota bacterium
ATTGGGTTGGTATAGATTACAAGGCAACCCAGACAAATTATGAAAAATTAACGGGCGTAAATATTGCATACGACCATTTAATCAAAAGTTTGGATGTGTTGGCTAAAACCGGCAAACCGGCCGAGGTTCGCACAACATGCGATCCGCGATATGTGTCGCCCGATGATTTATTAAAAATTGCACACGATGTGGCGGCGCGCGGATTCAAAAATTTTGCGGTGCAAAAATATGTTCCGCATTTTGAAGATACCGAACATGGCACCACGCCGGCAATGCGCAACGCATTTTTTAATGATGAGAAATTGCGTGACGAGATAAATTCACTTTTTGAAACCGTAATTTGGCGGGAATAATTTTACATTTCATAAATAAATAGCTTATGTGGCAATTTAGTACCATGCCAAATGGTACGACCATATTTTGATAGGTCAACAATTCTTGTAGGACGCATTTTAGTAATTGGGGCATCCAGTGTAATTAAAACCCGGAATTTTTTTGTTGCTGATACCAATTTATCGTTCATTCCGGGTCCCAGGTAGGCAACACCAATATCTGCGCGTCTGCGCATATTATAAATATATTTGAATGCATCAGCAAAAACTGCGCGACAATTATGAGTACTGGTTATAAAATTTGATATCTTTAACACGGCAAAAGAAAATGGCATATTTTCAACTGCATAAACCGTTGTATCGGTGTTTTTGGCAATTTTGCGCGCGAATCCACCATATCCTGCACCAATTTCTACAACATTTTTTATTTTTTGCCCAAGGATAATTATTTCTTATTTCATGTATGACGGCCTGTCTTACTGGTTCCGGCGATACTGCAAATATAATTTGGTGAAACACAAATGTGCAAAGTATGCGTTCAATATTTTGAATTGCTTTATAAAGAACGAACATACCAAGCAATACACATAAAATTATAAGAATTGTTTTCATATTTAAAACTTTATATTTGAAAATATCATTTTTTACCGATGGATTGAAACATAGGTTTAATACATTCATATTGGGGGGCGGAGTTCTCTTCTACAATACCTGAACGCCTAACATGCTTGATGGTATGTTGAAAAGCAGAAGCACAAAACATATTACAATCAAGACGGTCGGCATCCATTATCACATTACACAAAACCCATTTAGATTGTTCCGGATAAAGCATTTTACACCAACAGTCCGTCGCACCAAATTCTTGATGAATTATGTTTGATCTGATCAAACCAAATCGGGTACCCCATGTACCATCTTGATTGTGTCCCCGATCATCTTCAAAATCTTGTGCCGCAGCTATACCTCTTATTTGTTTTACACCAGGATACTCACATTGAAATTCATCGCTATTCATCCAGTCGAAGCCACCAGCACTCCATCCATTTTCATTATAATCTATCCATGGCTTTGTCTTAAATCTTCCAATGTTTTTCCAATCAAACTCACATGGTTTGAATTCATCAATCAACGCATCTCCAATTACCCGTTCATCACTTGTATTCGCATTTGAACCGTTTAGTTTTACAACACTAAACATCGCGGCGCGCATGGGTTCGGCACGCAGTGCGGACAAACATTCCAACGCGCACGAACGTTCGCATCCGCCCGCCATTGTGTCGCCACTTTTGTTATACACCCATGGGCTTTCTTCGGGCCCCGTCATTTTGCACCAACAATGTTCACCGCTGTTTTCATTCAGTGTGTAATTCTTATTCGCATCAATTGTATATGGTGTGCCCGCGTCCGCCGTGCATGCACTTACTCCGCGAATATATTTTGTTTGTGGGTATTGTTTTATAAATTTGGAATCTTTCATCCAGCCAAACGTCATCGCCCATTCGCCGGCCACAAGTCCCGGATTTTTATGGTATCCATCGCCACTACTGTAAGTTTGTAATCGTATCGGTTCCGGGTCCACCGATACATAGTCTGCCCAGTAAAACGGTTTTAATGTGTCATCACCCATTGCGGTAATTAAATCATTGATAAAGTTCCGGCATTTTGCGTTATCCAATTTCCCAACACCGCAAACCGTAATCAAATCTGCAATGGAAACATTGCCTTTATCATCCATAACCTCTACATACTTGTTTGCAACATCCAGTTGCAAGTTTTGCGGAAAAGTATTTTTGATAACATTGATCAGTGTTTCTGAATTGAAATAAAGGACTTTATCATTTAGCCCAAACCCATCCGCGTATGCTGGCATCAATAATACCACCGACAAAAATGCAATTAATCGTTTCATTGTAATGTCCCTTCACATTCATCGGCAATTTTCACAATCTTTTTCACCGCAGCAATTTGTGTTGCGTTGAATATGGTCGCAACACCACCAGCCACCGCCGTCCCGCCCGCCAAGACATTTGATGCAGTGTTTAAATTTTTTTCTTTTTGTTCATCGCCGGCCCTGACGCCATCGGAATTTGCGGATGCCGAAGTAATTGTTCCAACCGCGCCGGTCGTTGCACCAACAATGCTGGAAATCATAGCGCCACGCGCACGGTTGTTTATTACAGATAAATCGGCATATTTCCATTCGCCACATGCGGCCGCGATCTTGCTGGCGCGTGATGTGTCAAGTTTATCAATTTGCGCCTGGGCGATCGCAGATTTTAATGCATCCACAGATTTTATGCATTCGCCTATGCGTAATTGTAAATCATCGTCAACCCGGTTGTTGCCGGCAATAACCGCGCCCGCCACATTTGTAACGGTTGCACCACCCATAAGACCCGTACGCCAATGCCCCAATGCCTTGGATTTTTTGGACAGTGTATCTGAATCTGATTGGCTGTTTGTGGATGTTATATGTTTATCATATACATTTAATGCTTCATCTGCCGTTGGATTTTTTGGCGGATTTTTTGCTCCTTCATCAACCCGTGCCAATATTTCACGTAATTCTTTGTCCACAGAACTTTTTACAATTCCAACGATTGTTGCGCCCGTGGCCGCGGCCGTACCAACACCAGTGATTGCGGTATTTATTCCGGCCATGCGCTTTAAATCGGATAATTCGGCGGATATGTCGGAACATTTGGATATTGTATTATTTATTGCATTATCAAAATCATTGGCGTATGCATTCACCGCCAATCCAGACAATAAAATAAATACAAAATATCCCGATTTAAACATACCAACACCTATGCCCCAATTTTATCACATTTGTGGTGTGTTAGCAAGTCGCGGCAAGGCATAATTACTATTTTATTTGCGTTTTTGAAAAAAATACTATATGATACAGACCACAGTTTAGGATGGTTGGCAGAGCGGTCGAATGCGGCGGTCTTGAAAACCGTTGACGGGGCAACCCGTCCGGGGGTTCGAATCCCTCACCATCCGCCACAAAAATCAAACACCCAGATGGGTGTTTCATTTTTGTTGTGATAGGCATCGGGTTGGACACTGCAACAAAGTTGCCGGGTTCGGAACAAGCGCACAAGGTGCGCGCAGTGAAAGGGGCCCGCGAACGAAGTTCGTGGGAATTACAATCCCTCACCATCCGCCACAAAAAACTAAACACCCAAATGGGTGTTTTTTTGTTTTATTTTTCTTTCTATTTTAGTATCATACATTTGGCAAAGGAGAATTTATGGAACATCTGGATATTTATGATGAATATATGAATAAAATCGGCACCGAGACCAGAGACATAGTTCATCAAAATGGTTTATGGCACAAGACGGTTCATTGTTGGATGTATGACGATAATGGTAATATTTATTTTCAAATTCGCGCAGATTCAAATAAATTATATACAACTGCATCTGGACATGTTTTGTCGGGCGAAACTGTGCGCGATGCGTTTCGACGCGAAATACACGAAGAAATAGGACTGGATATGGATGTGTCCTGTGCAATTCCTTTGGAAGTTGTATTTTGGCGGCAAGATAAACCACAGAAAAATTGGCACGATCGTGCGTTTGCACATATTTACGCGAATAAATTACCGACTGAATTCACAGATTTTCATTTTCAACCAGACGAAGTTACTGGATTAGTTCGTATAAACGCGCAAGAATGCTTAGATTTGTTGATGGATAAAAGGGCTTCTGTTTATGCGACAAAAATTACAGCCAATGCATCGACGGATATAGATATTACAAAAAACGATTTTCTTGTTGCGTCTGACGAAAAACCTATAGTTAAATACGGTTTTGTATTACAGAGTATTATTCAACACTTGCATATTTAGGTATTGGAAAGTTTGCAACAGAATTCTAGTCCGCCACAAAAATCAAACACCCAGATGGGTGTTTCATTTTTGTCGTGATAGGCATCGGGTTGGACGCTGTAACGAAGTAATTTTTACAATTTTCTATCAAAATATTGACAATTATATATTTTTGTGCAGTATCAACATGCTGCGGCATGAAATTACTTCTGTTGAACCCATGATTTTGGCGAAACCGCAATTAAAGGGAATTGCAAAAGACCAGCAAATGGTTTTTATGGATTGGACCAATTTAAAAAATATTGGTGCGGCATACGATTATATCTTGAAACACAAAAAAACAACAATAGATAGGTATCAAATAAGCGAAATACAAAAATTACTGGCGAAAAATACTGATGTTCGTCCCGGCTATCGTATAAGTATGACCATGGTGTTGGGTAAATATGCACCATCCATTGAACAGATTTATTATAAAATGGAAGAAATAGAATATCATTTACATGACGCGACATACCCCGTTTTGACACGTGCATTTGATACTCATTTTGATATTATAATGGCCCAACCATATAATGATTATAATAAACGTACCGCGCGTTTAATAATGAATTGGTTTTTGATACAGAATGGTTACCGTCCTATAATCTTTAACAAGAAAACAGATGCGACAGCGTATCCAAACGCGTTACATGCCCGCATTGACGGCAACCGCCGTGCATACACAAATTATATGGAACGCAGTATGTTGCACACCCAACAGCAAATCATAAACCTGTTAAATTCGCATTAACTTCCATTAAAAAATTGACAAACTAAAATATTTTGCTATGTTTTGACTGATATTATAAAGGGTGAAAAATGGAAGTTTTAGCACATGTTTATTATACATTGGATGCCACAGATTTAGTTTTGCCATCAGATATGAAAAACAGGGAAGAACGTGGTTGGGCATTAAAAAATATTCCGGCCGCGGTTGATCAACGTGATAATCCTTTTGATGCATGTTTTGTTATGAGTCGGGAAGAAAAGCAGAAAACAACACGTGAACTGGTTACGGCGGTTCAAAATTTCTGTCGCAATTTGCATGATATGTCCGATGATTACACTGTGGGTCAATATGTTAGGCCGACATATGAAATAAAAATGTCCAGAAATGCGATGGTTCATATATTTGATAGTCATCTGGGCGGAGTTAATTCTTCCAACACAATGAAGTTGCGTGCGGTCAACGATGGTATATTTGGATTTATTTATAATCGGGCAAATAAATTAATCTATAAATCAAATATTCGCCAGATTTTAGGTCAAGATTTCAAATACATTCATTCCTTAGGTCTTTATGGTTATACAGAATATACGCAATATAACCAAGAATCAAAGTTAAAGCCAAATATCCCATTGTATGTATGCAAATATAACGATGAAGAGGTCTATGTTAAAGAAATTGCAGGTAATACAATCATTGTTAATGATAAATTATGTGAAATTTATCCAAAAGTGACGGGACATATACCCGCACATATGTCGCACTTGTTCAATAACAAGACAGAACCAGTATTGCGCGCATATCGTAAAGGTTGGACGCGTCATCGTTAATTTGAATATATCTAAAATAAAAAACGCCCAAACGGATCCAACAAAATTGAAAGATTTTGTTGATGATTCGCGGGCGTTTTATTTATTTCAATTTTGCTTGAAGTTTCTCAACCAATGTATTTAAACTATCGCGTTTGTGTTGAAAGTTTGCAATTGTTTGAGAAATCAAGAACCCGTTGCTTTGAATTTTATTATTCAATTCTGTAATATTATTTTTGTTACGTATGTATTCATCGCGCATCACGGCATTTTCCGAAATTTCAAAGTTCGGTTCGTTATCATTAAAATCAGAATAAGCATGACTTAATTCTTCCAGGTATGATTCATACAATTTTTGTTGACGGGCATCGTTAAAGAAACACAAGAAACCTTCATGAACAATCATGTCCAATGGGGCAAATTTTTCCGCCGGAATGTTCGTCACCTGTATAACATATTGAAATTGAGATAATGTAGAACGTGAATTGAAAGGCGTAAATTTCTTGACGGTGTTGTATGTATCTTGGCTGGTAATTTTATCTTTACGCACATATGGCATAACCGTACGATTTAATTGAGCAATTTGGGTTGCGTTCATAAAGCGGCCCATCGGATACTTTTTATTTATGCGTTCTGTATATTTATTTTGGGCATTACAAAATATTTGAACATTACGATTGCGCAAAGAATCCAATGTTTTTTGCATTTGTTTGTTTTCTTTAAATTCGTCCGCGTTGACCATATATGTGTGCAATGCCTTATCATTGTTCCGAATTTCGGTGTTAAGGCGAGCAATTTTACGACTGGTGTTTTTACGAATCATAGGTTGTGATAAAGTCGCAACCCCGATCCCAATTACGGCGAGAATCACTGTGTAAAGTGCTAAATTACTTAAATTCGGAAATTTTGAAAAAAACTTTTTATTCATATTAAAACCTCTTACTAATACTTATAGCATAAAAAAATAAAACAGCAACATAAACCCACGAAATATCATTTTCGTGGGTTTGTGCTTATTTATATAGATTATATCAATTTACCCATGGCAACGGCTGTATCACTCATGCGGTTAGAAAATCCCCACTCGTTGTCATACCAGGCGGTTACATGAACCAATTTGTCGTTCAATACGCGCGTTTGGGTCGCATCAAACACAGAACTGTGCGCATCATGCGTAAAGTCAATTGATACCAATGGTAATTCATTATAACCAAATGTATCTGATACATTTGCGCGCATCGCAGCATTTACTTTTTCAACCGTTACAGATTTTTCTGTGTTCACCACCAATTCAACAACCGAAACATCTGGGGTTGGAACACGGATTGCGATGCCGTCCAATTTGCCGGCTAATTTCGGCAAAACCAAACCGATTGCTTTGGCGGCGCCGGTACTGGTTGGAATCATAGACATACATGCGGCACGTGCGCGACGAAAATCTTTGTGATTTTTGTCCAGCAATTGTTGGTCCCCGGTATAGGCATGAACAGTTGTCATCCATCCCGATGTAACACCAAATTTTTTATCCAAAACCGCAACCACCGGGGCAAGGCAATTTGTAGTGCACGATGCGTTGGAAACGATAATATCTTTTTTGGTTAATTTATCTTGGTTTACCCCGAATACGATGGTCTTATCTGCGCCCGCCGATGGTGCAGAAACCAAAACGCGTTTTGCACCGGCGTCAATGTGAACGCGTGCCTTGTCCGCCGCAGTAAAGATTCCGGTGCATTCCATAACTACATCAACACCCATCTTTTTCCATGGCAGTTTTGTCGGGTCTTTTTCAGATAAGCATTTTATTTTTTGATTTCCAACGATTATTGTATCGCCCTGCAATTTTACATCCATTGGCAATTTTCCATGAACAGAATCATACTGTAACAAATATGCATTTTGTTCCGCCGGTGCCAAATCATTAACGGCGACAAATTCAATATCTTTGCGCCCCGATTCCAACGCAGCACGCAGAACCAAACGACCAATACGGCCAAATCCATTTATTGCGACTTTTACTTTTGACATTTGTACCTTCCTTTTGTTTTTTGCATTTGTTTATGATAGCACCATTTATATAAAATTCCAATCTTAAATTTTTGCCTATGTGGCGGACTTGAATTTCGGAATTTGTGCGTTTATAATCGAAATATGAATAAATACAGCGCGTATATTATTACCGGACCAACCGCATCGGGCAAATCCGATTTTGCCCATCGTTTGGCACGACGGATTCATGGCGCAATCATAAATTGCGATAGCGTGCAAATATACCGTGGTATAGAAAACATATCGGCCAGTCCTTTTGCTGAACGCGGCGTGTCCGATGAAATAGATGGTGTGCCTTATCGTCTGTTTTCGATTTTAGGTTTGGATAAACAAATCAGTGTTGCGGACTATATCAAAATGGCGCGTGAACAATACGATGATTTAATTTCCCAAGGATATATTCCGATTTTTGTGGGCGGCACAGGATACTATATTAACGGCATCATTAACGGTATATCTGAAATTCCAGAAATATCAGATGAAAATCGCCGTCGTGCGCGTGAATTGGTGGCGCGTGATATAAATGGCGCGCGTGCGATTGTCCCGGATTGTGGCGCAACAGATCCGCAACGTGTTGCCCGCGCATTAGAGGTTTTTTACCAAACGGGACAACATTTATCAGAATGGCAAAAAAATCCGCGCGTGGGTGCAATAATCCCAACACCATACAGAATACTGATAAATCCACCAATTGATGAATTACGCACTCGTATTGCCACGCGTATCCCAAAAATGATAGATGGTGGCGCATTGGATGAAGCGAAATATATAATTCAAAATAATTTTGATGCGCGCCGGGCCATTGGGGCAGAACAGTTATGCGCATACCTTGGTGGTAAAGTTTCGCACGATGTAGCGATTGAAAATTGGATTACAAAAACGAACCAATATGCAAAACGGCAAAGAACGTGGTTTAAAACACAATTCTTTGCCGATGTAACAATAAATCATGTCCCAACAGACAGTGATTTAGATTTGGTTATTTAATATGTTCGCCGATTATACGTCGAAAATCTGCTTGATGTCTGCGTTGATATTCTTTAAGAGTATCGTAAACTGTTTCAATTATTGTTGTTTGGGTACCTGCGGTAATTGTAATTTTTTGTACGATTTTACCATCTGATTTTTTAGACAAATGTTTGTCGCATCGTTTGTTTGCTTGTTTGCGTGTCTTTTGCGGTTTTGTCGTGGTCGTTGCTTGTTTTTTTGCCTTGGCCTTGCTGTCAGATTTTCTTTTCTCGGATATTTTCAACCAAGCATCAAAAAAAGTATTTAATTGTTCACAGGCTTTTTTCTCATCGCCTTTTAATTCTGGGGCGCGTGCGACATAAACGGACAAATATCTCGCTATAAAGCGTAACATTTTTGCACGAAAATCATGATCTAATTCTGAATCAAGTAATGACATAAACAAGATAGACTGTGAGGTCAGTTCGTTTTCAATCTTTTTGTCATACCGGCGAAATTTACGCCATTTTTCACGTGTTTCGTCCACTGTCCAAAAACTGGTGTGGTTGGCGTGCATAAATTCTGCGATTTTATTCACATACGCTGTTTTCTCAACATTTAATCTTTTTGGCATATTATGTCCTTTTAGTTGGTTGCCTATGTGCAGATTGTAACACAATATTTTGTTTTGTCAATCTGCAAAATGCTTTATTTTGTTGTTATAAATGATATTGAAAAAAAGAAAAAATATGGGTACGTTATAATTATGTTTAAGTCTGGAACAATCGTAAAAGTTTTATTGCCCAATGTAGTAAATTGCGGATATGATTATCGCCTGAATTCCGATGCAGATTTAGGGGCCTTTGTGCGGGTTACACTTATGAACCGGCCTTATGTTGGTGTGATTTATGGGGTTGGTGATGGTGGTGTTGCCCCAGAAAAAATCAAGAATATATCGACGGTTTTCCCATGGAAATTATCGGTTGCTGACCTGCAGTGGATTCAAAAAATGTCTGAATGGACATTGATGGCCCCAGGTGCAGTATTACGGTTGATTATCAATGTTCCTGATGCTTTTAATGACCCAAAAACAGAACAACTTTACGTGTATAATTTTGACGCGCCGAAATCCAAGATGACTGAAAATCGCCAGATGGTTTTAGATGCATTTGAATTAAATGATAATGATCCAATGTCGGCATCTGATATTCAATCAATTGCGCGTGTTGGTCCGTCTGTGGTTAAAACGATGATTTCGCGTGGCATGTTGATACCAACATTATCGCGTCCAATAGAACAGTCATTTGAATACCAATATCGCGATATGGGTAATATAGAATTAAATGCCGAGCAACACGCCGCAGCAGATAAAATAGGTCATGATATAGAGCAGGGTGGTTTTTCTGTAAACTTACTTGACGGTATCACGGGCAGTGGTAAGACCCAGGTTTATTTTGATTCATTGTGGCGGGCATACAGCGCGGGAAAATCTGTATTACTGATGATGCCGGAAATTGCATTGACTACGCAATTTATCAAAAGATTTGAATCACGATTTGGGGCTGCGCCTGTTGTGTGGCACAGTAACCTGACCGCGGCTCGCCGGCGCGATATATGGCGCGGTGTGATGCAGGAAAAAATAAAAATCGTTGTAGGAACCCGCAGCGCGCTTTTCTTGCCGTGGCAAAATCTAGGGTTGATAGTCGTTGATGAAGAACACGATTCATCCTATAAACAAGAAGATATGGGAAATTATCATGGGCGCGATATGGCGATTCTGCGGGCCAAATTGGCGAATTTTCCCGTTGTTTTGGCATCGGCCACGCCATCCGAAGAAACAATGCATAATATTGAAATCGGACGCTATGGGCATTTGATTTTACGTTCGCGGTATGGTGGTGCAGAATTACCGAAAATTGAAACAATCGATATGCGTGAGCATCGTCCTGATGAATACAATATTGGTGAAGATGTCCGCATGGGGACATTGTCTCCGGTGTTATGCGAAGAAATTAAAAATACATTGAATAATCACCAACAGACTATGTTATTTATAAATCGGCGTGGTTTTGCCCCAATTGTTCAGTGTAAAAAATGCGGATGGGTCGCGACATGTGGCGACTGTTCTGTTGGAATGACATATCATAAAAGATTGGGAAAATTATTATGTCATATGTGTGGTCGAACGATGACTTTGCCGAATATGTGTCCAGAATGTGGCGGTGAAATATCTATGCGTGGTGCCGGATTGGAAAAAATAGAAGAAGAAGTTCATGCGCGTTTTCCAAATGCCCGGACTGCCTTGGTGTCCAGTGATACAATGATGTCGCGTGGGGCATTGGAAAGATTGGTTGCCAAAATGGAATCGGGCGAATTAGATATAATAATCGGAACGCAAATATTGGCCAAGGGTCATCATTTTCCAAACCTTACTTTGGTCGGTGTTGTTGATGCGGATATGGGATTGTTCGGAACAGATTTTCGTTCGTCCGAACATACTTTTCAACAGTTGTTCCAGGTTGCCGGTCGTGCTGGTCGCGGCAAAATTCCGGGGCGTGTTTTATTACAAACATATCAACCGACACATCCGGTGTTAATGGCTATTTGTAGTGGAAATCGTGATGAATTTTTGCACGCAGACATGGACGCACGTCGCAGTGCAAAAATGCCACCATTTGGACAATTAATTGCGGTTATTATTGAATGTCAAAAAGAATCTGTGTTAAAAAAATTCTGTGATGACTTGGCGCGCAATATTCCAAATGTAAACGGGGCGCGTATAATGGGACCGGTTATGGCGCAAATATATGTTGCGCGCAATTGGTATCGTATGCGCTTTTTAATATCTGGCGATGCGCGCGCACATCTACAACCAGTGGTAAAATTGTGGTTGTCGCGTGTCCGACCACCGGCAAATGTCCGAATCAAAATAGATGTAAATCCTATGAACTTTATGTAAAAAATACCCGCGTTCGCGGGCATTTTTTACCTGCTGTGATTTGGCGTGGATTTGCCTTGTTTATGTTTTGTAAACAGATTTTTTAACCCTTCAAGAAATGGTTTTTTCTTTTCGTATTTTTCGATAATTTCTTTTTCGCGATCTGGTCCTTGATATGCATACGGATTCAAAGATTGTGAACCCTTGATTGCCCGTAACAAATCTATGGTAGACAGTATTTTATTGTTGTCATTTGCATCAAATCTTTTACCTGATGTTTCCAATTCTTGGGCCATACTGTAACACATCTTAATTTTTTCATCAATTATGCGATTAAATTCTGCCTGGTTAACAACCTGGCCTTTTGCACCAATGGCACCGACACTAAATAATTCGTGTTTCATATCATCGGTTATTTTGTTTAGTCGTTCGTCTAAATTAAGCATTTTATTTTCCTTTGTTTGTGTTAAATTTTTTATACAACCTCGGTTACTGCACGCAATGAACCATCGCGTGATAATTGAACAACACGAATTTTTTGCTTCATTTCCGCAATCAAGTCTGTACGGTCGTATGCGGGTTGTGTATGTAAAATTCTATCGGCAAATGCGGCATACGCGGCATCGGCACTTTCTGCGTGAATTGTTGTATAGAAATGTTCATGACCCGTCCCCAGCATTTCCCACATAACCGCCGCATTATCAGTTGAGATTTCACCACCGATTATAACATCTGGGGTCATACGAACGACCAAGTCCAGCAACCTGGCATAATTAAAGTTATTCGATTGTTCGGTGCGCGATAAAACAAAATGAACACGATTTTTCTGGGGAACGCGAACTTCGCGGGCATCTTCCACGGTGATGACACGACTGTTTTGGTCAATTAGTGTCAACATGTGGTTCAGGAAAGTTGTCTTACCGGTTGCGGTTGCACCACTTATTATAATCGGACTGCCATCATTTATGGCGGACATTAAACGGTCGTATGGATCATCGGGGCGATTCGTTTCACGTGGTTTAACCTTCATCAACTTTTCGCCGTGCTTCAAATGATAATTTTCAAAAGACGTTTCGGCAACCCCTCCACCACGTATATTTAATGCGACCCCCCCGGTTATGTCGCGTTCATCATATTGAACGTTTGGACCGGCGATGGCGCTAAAACGATGGTTGCCGGGCAATGTGGCATAAACAACCGGCACGCCACGAATCGGGTCAAATGGTCTTTCATAGATATTTGCGATTGTATGAATTAAATCAACCAAGTATTTTTTTGTAAGTGCGGGTGCCGCATACGCAACCCATGGCACGCGTGCACCGTGCAGACGCATCCAAACCTCGCACTCGTGATTGATTGCGATTTCTTCCACAAACGACGGTCGGTAGAAATCCGACAGAGGTTTTAATAAAGATTCCAATACTACATTTGTCATTTATAAAATACATTTTATCATAAATCGGCGCTTGAATCAAAATTGTTTATTTGTTAGAATTAAAAAAAAGAGAGAAAGAAAATGAAAAAATTATTATTCATAATTTTTGGTCTAATGCCCGCTTTGGTTGGCTGTGCCGGTGAAGATAGGCCATACAATACCGAAGATTTTGCAAATGGTGGCGATGATGCGCCATACTATAATGAACGGACCAGTTCGTTTATGCAGGCGGATAACCAGTATGCTGGAATCGATTCTTATCGCCCAAAGTCCGATGCAGAAAAGGAAGAAAAAAATAAACGTTGGAACACTTCACGTATGAAAACACGTTGGCAAGAATACAAGGGCGCAATGGTGCGTGTTCAAATCTTGCTTGGGGACAGTGATTTGCGCGAAATGCGTCTGCGTTTGATGCAAAATGCGGATGGTATGGATGTTGATGGCGACATTCGCACTGTTTTAGACAAGGTTGCAGATTACGAGATGAAACGTGTGTGTGGTCGTAATGCGGACAGCATTGTGTTGGTCTATGACAATCCATCGTTTGAAACGATGCGTCCGACACCGTTCTTTGATTATCGTATAGAGGCCGAAGGCGCAACTATGCGCGAATACGGTTTCCGTTGCGTTTACAACAAATAAAAAAACTAACAAAAAAAAGGATGAAAAATGAAAAAAATACTTGGTGTTTTTGGTGTATGTGGCGCACTTTTCTGCGCAGGTTGTGATGCGGGTGATGTAACCGCACAAAATGGCGATACGGTCGTTATCAATTTTGCGGGTTATTTGGATGGTGTCCAATTCCCGGGTGGAACCGCAGAATCTTATCCGCTGGTTTTGGGCAGTGGCCAATTCGTTCCGGGTTTTGAAGAACAGTTGGTTGGCGCGAAAAAAGGTGAAGAACGCGATGTTAATATCACTTTCCCGACACAATATGTCCCAGATTTGGCGGGCAAAGATGTTGTGTTCAAGGTCAAAGTTGTTGATATTCAAAAGAAATAATTTTGAATTTATGTAATAAAAAACGCCGGAATTTCCGGCGTTTTTTATTTTCTTGGTTCTTTTAATCTTTCGGCCTTGCGTTGTTGGGCATCTTGAATTAGTTTTACATATTCTTCATAAGATTTAGCATGACATAATTTGTATGTTGATATTCTAACACCGAAATCCGTATATATCACATCTTTTAAATACTTAAAGGACATTGTATCATAAAGCGGCGCCCAATAAGGATCCATTTCACTGCGTTCCACTTTGGAATCAACGGCTTTGCCTTGGGCGATAAAAGATTGTTCGGCGGTGCGCGCAATATTATAGATTCTCATGCTTAAATCTATTTTGATATTAAAAAATTCTTCTAATTCTTTTAATTTTTTTGTTAATGCGCTGGTATCTCGGCCGGCATCTTGTGCTTCACTAATCAGTTCAGACAATTTTTCCTTTGATTGAACAGAACGTCCATATACGGGGGTAATTTCTTTAATAATATGCGCAAAAATTAACTTTAAATTCCACGTTTTGTCATCGGAATTATCCGATGTGTGTTTGTGTCGAATTGGTTGCTGGACTTTTATGGAAGCAGTTTTGTGAGCCAAATCCATGAATTTTTTTGTTAAAGATTCTGAATTACAAACATGTATAAAAATCATTGTGTGCAATTGTCCAATGGAAAAATCAGATATGTCTTGGGTAATGTCTATTTTGAACATATCCGCAATACGTTCTTTGATAAGCGCGATATCGCTTTGACCAAATATGGCTAAATCCGATAGTTTTGCGGTGGTGTCGATTTTATCTGCAAATGTAGAATTAAGTAAAATTTTGTTTACATTGTTGATAACGGAACGTCTAAGTGTTTGAGAATCTTGTTTTGTCATGATATATTTCCTTGCTTTTTTATCTTTGGCGATGACGCGTAATATTAAAACCGCGTTTGGCGAACAGACCGCTGTCTGCTGCGCTCATTCCATCGGTTGGGGCCAAGGCCATATAACCACGCTTCTCTGTCATCCATTCCGCCACAGATTCAATGTCGTTGAGTGTATAATCGGCATAAATTTGAATACAAAATGCCCTTTCAATATGATGTAACTGTTTGGTCAATTTTGCGGTAATCGCACCGCCATTTTCTAAATATACATCCATCAAATCCGCTTCATAAAACATATTTGCCACGGTCTCGTTTGAATTAATATACCGATGCAGGGCATGCCCAATACGATAAGTTATCATATCGTATATCTGGCGCCGCGTCCACATATGCCGCGGCTTTTTTGGTAAAGACTGTGTGTTATTATCTGACACAAAATAACCCCTTTAATATTTAGGGTTATTATAAACAAAAAAATTGCTTTGTCAACAATTTATTAATCAACGGCCATGATAAAAATGCCACGTTTATTGGCGGTTTTTATAACCAAATCTTTATCAACCACAAAGCATGTCCGGGCATTTACGACAATTCCGTTCAATTTTGCATCGGCAACCGCGTTCACCGTATCAACACCAATTGCCGGAATATCAATCGTCAAATCTTGCCCCGGTTTGGTCATTTTTGCGAAAACACCGCCTTTTTTCTTGTATCCTTTTCTTATTTCAACAACGCGTTCCAACATGCGTGCCGTGCCTTCGGCGGCTTCGACCGCCAAAACCTGTTTATCAACCACAACCGATGCGCCAATATCAGCGGCACCAATGGTGTGGGACACATCCACAGCGCGTTGGATGATTTTCTTGTCCGCGGTTGTCGGCTTTTTACGTGTAAAAATACCAGCCTTTTCAAATGTTAATTCCGGAGCCAAATCTTGGGCTGCAACCACGTTGAACCCCGCATTCGTCATAATTTTATTTAATGCCACCGCCATAGAATCATACCCCCGTTGATTTTTTAATATTTTTAACAAAGCAAAAAATGTCCACAAATCCGGTCGTAAATCTGATAAATTTGGATGCCCGATTGCGCCAACAAATATCACATTTTTTATGCCACGGCGGCGTGCCTCGTGTATTGCGGCACCCGCGCCCCCAATGCGAATAACCATATCTGGATTTAACTTTGGGTCATAAAAATTTTTAAGTCCGATTACAAAAACATTCCAACCACGTTTGCGCAATGCATCACGCACCAAGAAAGGCAGGCGCAAAGCACCAGCAACAATCGCAATTTTTTTATCAGATTTTTTTACCATGATTATAATGGTAAGCATAAATCGCACTGGAATCAAGTTTGATTTTATGATACAATTATATGCAAGTAATATACTAAGTGGAAAATCAAATGAAAAAGATATCTTGTTTTGCAATTGTTTGTGCGTGTCTAGCAATTTGTGGAAATGCGGATGCAGCGCATCGTAATCGTGCCTTTCGTGGCGAGGTTTTACGTGGTTTGGATTCCGGACGTGTAAATTATAGTACGCGTTCTGCGGTTCCATGTGATACGCCAACCATTGATGCCACGGCGGCATCATATGCTGGTGCGTATGGCGAATTGGGGCAAGAAGTTTTTTATGATGAATCACCCGCGAAAAATGAAGATTATAACATATATGTTCCGACATCGATGTATGTACGCATGGGGGGCGGATTAAACATCGCCGGCGCAACCAAAAAAGCACGTGTTGGAAATGAAAAACACGAATCAAGAAATTCATGGAACGTTTTAATCGGGCTTGGGTGGAATATGTCATCTTACGTTCGCACTGAAATTGCCTTTCAAGAATCTTCGTTCGGGTTCAAAGGTATAGATGCAAGGGCGGACTATCATACTTTAAACGGTATGCTGTATTTTGATTTTGCGCGCAGATATGTTCATCATGGTGATATAACTTATCGCCGTACATTTGTTCCGTTTATGGGAATTGGTGCCGGAATCGGTGAATACGAATTTGCCGGTCCAGACGGCGCAGGTGGATTCTTGGTTGTCGCGCCGCGTTTGGAATTGGGTATGAATTTTATGCTGAACGACATGATTGGTTTAGATTTGGCATACCAGTATCAAATGAATATGGGACACGGTTTTGGTTGGAATACATCGCGCAATGGTGTTGACAATATAGGCAATGTCGTGGCAACAATTCGTGTGAATTTTTAACAGGGGATAATTATGAAAAAATTTTTAATTTGTCTTTTATGTGTTTTACCAATGCACGCCGGAGCCGAGGTTTTATACCGTGTGCAGAAAACAGGGCTGCCTGCTGATTCGGTTAAATCAAATGATACATTTGCTTCGAATTACCGTTTCTATGTCGGGGGCATGTATGATTTGTCTTTTTGGCAGAAAGAAACTGGTGAAGATATAACATTAAAGGGCAAAACAACTTCGGGGTTTGATGCGGTTGCGGGTTTCCGCTTGTACGATACATTCCGGGTCGAGGCAGACTATATGCACACAAATGCCAAGTGGAACGAGGCAACACTAAAAACAGATACAATTTTCATAAATGCGTTGGTTGATGCTCGGTTGAATAGTTTATATCGCTTTTTTTATAAACAATCATTGGTTCCATACGTTGGCGCTGGTATTGGTATGACATGGGTTGACGGCAAAGATACCAATGTTGAAAATGAAACAGTTGCCTCTATGGCGGCGCTGGCTGGTTTTGGTATTGAATTAAGCGAACATGTGGCATTGGATTTGGGATACCGCTATGTCTATATGTTCAAACCCAAGGCGGAAATTTTGCCCGATATGCATCCACGTGCGCACCAAGTGCGTGCCGGTTTGCGTATAAACTTTTAAAGGCGGTATATGAAAAAGTGTCCGTTGTTTTCCGTGTGTGGCGGTTGCCGGTACGATTTTACGGCCCCAGATTATCGCGATAAAAAAATCAAATTAATTGATGATTGGGAAACATCATTTGAACCTTTTTGGACTGATGCGGGGTGTCGTCGCCGCGCAGATTTTGCTTTTGCGGATGGACAGTTCGGGTTTTATGAGCGTGGCACAAAAAATATAGTGCCGGTGAAACACTGTCCAAATTTGGTTCCAGAAATCAATCGAGTGCTAACAAAAATTGCGGATTTGCCATTTGAAGGTGCAGGCAGTGCCTTGATAACACTGTGCGAAAACGGGATAGATTTGGCAATTACATCAAATGTGCCGTACTTTTCGCGCCAATTTAAATCTGAAGCAGAAAAATTGGGTTTTGTACGTGTTACATGGAACGGAACAGTAGTATATCAGAAAGATACTCCGCGTATAAAGTTTGGTAACAATGTTGTTGATTATCCAATTGGCACATTTTTACAACCTACGGTGCCCAGTGAATCCGCAATGCGCCGTTTTGTTGTGGAAAACGCGGCGGGCGCGAAACACATCGCCGATTTATTCTGTGGTATTGGAAATTTTACTTTCGCGCTGAACGCGGATGGTTTTGATATTGCCGGTATTGGGGTTCAACGCGATTTGTTTAAAAAGCCATTAACGGCAAAAATGTTAAACAATTATGATTTAGTGGTTATGGATCCGCCACGCGCCGGGGCCGAGGCACAATCCTACGAGTTGGCAAAATCAAAAGTGCCACGGATTATTTATGTTTCATGTAATCCGACAACACTGCGGCGCGATTCGCATATATTGACGCGTGCGGGGTATAATATAACAGATATTGCGGCATTTGACCAATTCGTAGGCAGCCCACATTGGGAATTGGCCATAGTTTTCCAAAAATAATTTAATAAGCAAAAAAAAGCACCGCCGTTTCCGGCGGTGTTTCCGAATGCCCTGAAAGGAAGGAAAGGAGAAAAAGAAATGGGCATTCTAAACTTGGTTGGGGTCCAAAGTCCAGAGGAGAGAGAATGTAGGAGGGAGTCTGGAATCTCTGGGCCCCACGAACATTTAAGTGTCCGGTCATCAGGTTTTACCCCTTTGACGAATCGAAATATAATACAACCAAAAGCATTTGTCAAGTGTTTTTGTCAAAAATTTTTTTATGTCAAATTAAACCCCATTGTTTCCTAGGAAATGGTGCTTGTTGTCGGCATGGCCGGTTGTGAATAGAATTTATATTGTAGCAAGGGGGAAAATATGACACACGAAGATATTTGGCGCGCAATAGAAAAATTCGCAACCGAGCACGGAATGTCGTGTTCCGGCCTGGCGCGGTGCAGTGGGTTGGACCCAACAACATTTAATAAAAGCAAACGTTGGACCAAAGAAGGCCAACCGCGTTGGCCATCGACCAACAGTATTTCCAAGATTTTGTCTTCAACCGGATCGTCAATCCAGGATTTTACCAAATTCGTGGATGAAACCAATCAAAACCGAATCGGTTAAAAAGACAAAATGGGCCTCTCGACAGCTCTGCCGGCACGTATAAGCGTGCCGGCCCCTTTTTTATTGGACAGTTCGCAATTGTTTGTTTATTCTTGTAATATGTTAACAGGAATTAGAATTTTTACATCTGACCCATATTGGCGTGGAATTGTATCAGATTTAAATGCTGTGGTGGTTGATAGTGTCAATTTGGCCGATGTTGATTTAGATTCTTTGGAATTAAACATTCCGGTAACACCATTAGAATTAAAATCTGCGGTTGTTTCCGCATTAGACAATACGAAAATATTGGAATCTGTGTTTGGGAAAATTGTGTCGCTATCCCCGATTCAAAGGCGAATAGTTGTTTATCTTAAAAAAAGTGGTGGTATGACGGCGGATGAATTAAAATCTGCTTTGGGTTATGCCCAAGATACAACAACTCATACGGTTGACACGGTTATTTATGGATTACGTAAACTATTTGGTCGTGATTTTATAAAAAACGAAAACGGAATATTTAAAATTGGCGGGATATAAAGTCTTATCTTTTGATAAAATATCCAGTACGCAAAACTATGCGCACGATATGATTATGGGTGGTACGGCAAGTGATCACACTGTTGTTTGTGCTGCGGCGCAATATGCCGGCCGTGGGCGTTATCGGCGTAAATGGGTTTCGCATCATGGAAATTTATATGCAAGTTTTATATTTAAAAGCCCTGAACGTGATCCGCGGTTATCCTATGCTGTCGCGGTTGCCATAGTGGATACTCTTGCTTCTTATGGCATAGACGCCACGATAAAGTGGCCAAATGATATATTGTTGGATGGTAAAAAGGTTTCTGGGGTTCTGATAGAATATGCTGGGCGATTCGTTATTGTTGGAATTGGTATAAATGTCCATTCAAATCCAACTGTGGATGAATATAAAACCACAAAACTGGATAAATACGCTGAAATAGAATTGCCTGATTTATTATCGCAATTGGCAAAAAAACTGGACAAGTGGATTGGTGCCGAATTCGATTCGGTGCGCCGGTTTTGGATGGATTCTGCGATGGGGCTAAACGGTTTGGTAAAATATCGCGGTGAAATGGTTGAATTGGTCGGAATAAATGACAGTGGCGCATTGGTCGTGCGACGCGGTCCCGAGTATTTTTTGGTTCACGGTGATGAAATTTTAATGTAATGAAAAGCGCATTTTTCGGGCATCGTTTATAAAATTCTTGACTTTTGATGCGATTTATGATACTATAAGCAACATCAAAAGAGAAATTTATATTCACACGTTGGTGTGAATTTTTTTATGCCGTACATCTGTGCGGTTTTTTCTTTGCCCAAAAAGGAAGAGAGATGAATCTGGATTTAATAAAAGCACAAAGCGAGACTATGACTTTGGCATATCGAATCGCACATATTGTTTATGCTGAAACGCATGCGCGTTCATTGCGGGTGGTCGAAGCATTAACATCCATGATTTCAAATTATGCCAAAAAAAATAATCGTAATGTTTGTGATGTAATATCTGATGAAACAATATTCGAATCATTAAACAAAAACTCACCGCGGCATCAAGACTTAAAAACTAATTCCAATTCACGTGAATTTCAAATGTGTGTAAGAGTAGCGATTCGTATGTTGCATGGTAATTTACCAGACTTATGTTACGGGGCAACCATGTTTCATCGTGTTGAATTATTGCCAAATTGGGCGCTGGCACGTGGATATATCGCCGATATAGATGGATTTTTATTTTATGCATAATATTTTTATTTAAGGTTTGTCTATGAGCAAATTTATTAGTGGCGGTTTTTTTGCAAATCGTAAAACACAAATTATGACTGTGGTTGGAATAATATCAGCAATATGTGCATATCTTGTTGGCGATTCGGATTTATTCGCTATGATTCAGGCGTTGCTTGCGGTTGGCGGAGTTTACATGTTGCATAAATCAAAACAAAACAAAGGAAAATAATATGGAAAACATACCAGAAAAATTTCGTAAAGAAGATGGAACGTTGAATGCGGATGCGCTTATAAAATCCTATACAGAATTAGAAAAGAAAATTGGAACTATGGTTTCTGTGCCAAATGAAAAATCTGACGAATCGGCTGTGTTGCGCTTTCGCCGTGCAATTGGCGTTCCAGATGTGCCAGATGAATATCCAAGAAATGATATGTTTGATAATGAAAATGTACGACAAGAATTTCATAAAATTGGTTTAACAAAAAATCAGGTTGAAAAAATTTATGACATTGCACAAAAATTTTTATCACCGGTTGTGGATGAAATTTTATCTGTTGAACAAGAATCAAATGCGATGTCAGAATTAAAAAAATTTTTTGGCGATGATGAAAAAATGCATGATGCATTTATTGCAATTAAATCATTTGGGGAAAGATTTTTACCCGCAGATGCATTTAATGAATTATGCTCTACACCCCAGGGAATACAAGGTATATATAAGATGATGCAATCCATGGAACCATCGGTTCAAACAGATTCTTCTGATATGAAAATTTTATCTGATGATGATTTGCGACGTATGATGCGTGATCCAAAATATTGGCGCGATCATGATGCGGAATATGTTCGCAAAATAGAAAACGGATTTAAAAAATTATACTCGTGATGCAATTTTTTTTATAACAAACAACTTTTCTTCTTTACTAATTTTTTTCTTTAATATAAAATGCAATCAAGAACAAAAAGAATTTGTTCTATCCAAAAACATAAAAGGAGAGAAGGATGGCATTCACATTCTTGAAAACTGCGGCAAAAAAACCTGCTGCTAAAAAACCTGCGGCAAAAAAACCTGCTGCTAAGAAACCTGCGGCAAAGAAACCTGCTGCTAAAAAAGTTGCTGCTAAAAAGCCAGTTGCTAAGAAAGTAGTTGCAAAGAAACCTGCTGCTAAGAAAGTAGCGGTTAAAAAAGTTGCTGCTAAGAAACCGGTTGCAAAGAAAACAGTTGCAAAAAAACCGGCTGCTAAGAAAGCATGTGCAAAATGTGCCAAGAAAAAATAATGGCATCGCACTAAACATATAAAATGCCCGTTTATCGGGCATTTTTTATTGTTGAAAAATTTCAGTCAGATATTTTTTGTCTGACTGAATTTTTTCCTTGGACAATCCACTATATGGATCCATTTAATTTATTTTTGGCGCCGTACACGGCATAACCATAAATAGATTTTGGGTTGGACGATATGATTCGTCTTGTTTTTAATCTTAAATAAAAAAGGAATAATAATGTCTGTTTCCATAGATCAAGTATTTGTGAAACAATTTGAAGCGGATGTTCATCTTGCATACCAGCAGATGGGCACAAAACTGCGTTCTACGATTCGCAGTAAATCTGGTGTTGTTGGGGCAACCACAACATTTCAAAAAATAGGCAAGGGCACAGCCAGTACCAAATCACGTCATGGCATTGTTCCGGTTATGAATCTAAATCATACGCCGGTTGAATGTACATTACAAGATTACTATGCCGGTGATTGGGTTGATGCCTTGGATGAATTGAAAATCAATATTGACGAACGCCGTGTGGTTGCATCTGCGGGTGCGTATGCCTTGGGTCGTAAAACCGATGAATTGATTGTTGGGGCTATGAATAATGCAACGAATTACGTTGGTGATTATTCAACTGGTCTTACCAAAACGGTGATTTTAAGCGCATTGGAAAAATTAAATGAAAACGATGTGCCAGATGATGGGCGCAGATTCGCAGTTGTTGGCGTAAAGCAATGGAACGAATTATTGGGTATAACCGAATTTTCTTCCGCGGATTATGTCGGCGACAATATGCCGTTTATCAATGGTTGTGAAACACGGAAATGGCTTGGCATTACATGGGTTATGTATAACGATTTGCCACTTGCTTCATCCACACATCGTGATTGCTTTATCTATCACGCATCCAGTATCGGTCATGCCTGTGGTCAGGAAGTAAAGACTGATATTACATGGCATGGTGAACGCGCTGCGCACTTTATCAGCAACAGCATGTCTCAAGGTGCGGTTCTGATTGATAATGATGGAATTGTACGTGTTAAATGCGGTGAATAAAACAAATAGTTCAAGGGGTAAAAAATGGCTTTTCAAAATAAAAATTTATCTGTGATTGCGTATGCTAATGGTTTTACATTATGGCATTATGCCGCCAATGAAACATTGGCAACCATCACGGCAAGTGGATACTTCAACGCGGTGAAAACATTGATGAACACCGGCGATATGATTTTGATCAATGCATCCGACAAAACATCAATCAAAAAGATTGCTGTGGGTGATAGTGCGGTTACAACCGCAGCATTGGATTAGTTCCTTGTTTGTTTGTACCAATAAAAGGGGGTATTGTATAACCCCCTTTACTTTTGTTTAGGGGGAAATAATGTTAACTAAAATAGATTTATGCTCTATGGCATTGTTAAAACTGGGCGAAAACCCGATTCAATCTTTGTCAGATGATACGGTCGCGGCAAAATTGGGACGCACCTTGATAGACTTTGTCATAGATACACTGTTGGCGATGCATCCGTGGAAATTTGCTTGTCGCGAATACACTATATTGAAAGACGAAAATGGAAATTTGAATATTCCATCAGATGTTTTACGCGTTATCAAGACCGATGCGCGTATAATTGAAAATAAAATAATATCCGATTCTGATTCAGTGAAAATCATTGCAATTCGGCGCATGTTACCAGATTCGTTTCCAAGTTATTTTTCATCTGTTGTTTCAACAAAATTAGCTATGGAATTCTGCATACCATTGACATCTGATCAATCTGTGTTCAGAACATTGGTTGCTTTATACGAATCAGAATTACAAACTGCAAAATTTATAGACAGTACAACATCGATAAATTCTGCAATAGAGAACTTTTCGTTACTGGATAGCCGCTTTTAAAAGGATAACTTATGGGAAATTTTATCAAAACACAAACATCGTTTGCCGATGGTGAAGTTTCATCGGATTTTTTTGCTAACCAGAATTTACACGGGCTTGCGCGACTAGAAAATATGGATATTATACCTGGGGGCGGTTTGCGTCGAAGACCCGGATTAAAAAAAATTTCTAAATTACCGTCAGGAGCACGACTGATACATTTTTCGGTTTCTGAAAATGAAACATATGTTTTGGCATTAATGAACGGGATGGCGCGTATGTTTCGCGGAGATTCGTTCGTTCAAGATTTTTTCACACCGTGGTCTTTGAATGATTTGGAACTGTTACAATATGCGGAACGTATCGGTACAATGATTTTTGTACATCCAAATCATAAACCAAAGATATTATCACGAAATAATGGTGTGTTCGGTCTTACGGATTTTGCGTTTAGTTCATCTGATGGCGGTTCCAATATAGATATGCCATTTATGCGGTTTGAAGATTCGGAAAATATAAGTATAACAATTACAGCATCAAATAATGTTAATCACCTGAATACAAACCAAGATTTTTGGACCGCCGATAATGTTGGAGGTCATGTATCGCTGGTTGGAAAAACATGGTTAATCACATCGTATATTGGGCCACGCGATGTTGTTGCGGTATGTAATGGTATATTTACAAACCCGAATGCCCCAGTGTCAGATTGGCAAGAAGCGGTGTTTAGTCCACGCCGTGGGTGGCCCATCAGTATCACATTTCATCAAGACAGGTTAGTTTTTGGTGGTTCAAAATCTTGGCCTGGTGGAGTATGGATGTCATGCGTTGGCGATCATACAAACTTTAATGTTGGGACTGGTTTAGACGACCAGGCAATATATTTCACATTGTTGTCATCTCGTCGTCAACATATATGCACTTTGGTTAGTTGCGAAAATCTGCAGATTCTTACATCCCAAGGCGAATGGGCGGTTTCAAATAAACCACTTACACCAGAATCAGTGGATATAAAAATGCATACCACAATCGGGTGTGCCGCCGATAGGTATTTACCACCACAAGAAATGGATGGCGCAACAGTTTTTGTTTCCAATAATAAACAAGATATACGTCAAATGGTCTTGGATGATTGGGGACAAAATTATAAAGCAAATAATTTATGCGCGTTGGCAGAACACATGATGCAAACGCCGGTTGATATCGCATATAACAAAACAGATAAAAAACTTTTTGTTGTTATGTCAAACGGCAATATGGCTGTGTTAAACAGAAATATAGCATTGGGTATTTCAGGGTGGGCACATTACACAACAGACGGTTATTTCCGAGCAATTACTGTATCAGATAATGATACCTATGTTGTTGTGGAACGTGATTTAGAATTTTTCTTGGAAAAGTTTTCTTATGATGAACTGGTTGATGCCGGGAACAAACCTTATACATCATTGGCATATGGAACTCCAATAATGACATCAGGACATAATGCAAAATACATAAGAATTACCAAAATAATTGCTCGTATGAATAATTCCAAGACATTATTCATAAATAATATGCGAGCCGTATTTCCGACAGAAATTTATTCTGATGACGCACCGGCCTTTTCGGGCGATATATCTATGAATGTTTTAGGAACACTAAAAGATATGGTGGATTCACCTTGGGAAATATCTACAAATGATGAATTACCAATGACCGTCTTATCCATAACAATATATGGACGGTACCAAATATAAAAAATAAAAGGATATATAATGGGACAAATTATTTCAGATGTTACAGATGTTTTAAATTATCAAGATGACAAGAAAAAAGCCAAATCTACGCAAAAGGAAATATTGGCACAAATGTCATCTGATAAAATTGCCAAACAAAATCTGGTTAATAAAGTTTTGGCGACCCAGCGCGCAAAATACGGCGCATCGGGGATGAAAAATGGCGGACAAACAGAAGACGCGGTTTTGAAAAGATTAAAAAATGAAACCGAAGAACCATATAAAGAAAAAATGCGAAACAATTTGAATAAATTAAAAAATGCACGCGCCAAGAAAAAAAATCTGTTGTTATCAGCATTAGAACACATGGAAAAATTGGTCAAATAGTATGAGTGAATATAACCAGTTCCTGGATGCGTGGAATCATCTGCTGGGGCTGAATACGCCATCACATCATCACAGAATGACAGATTTTTTAACGGATGTTTTAAATAATGGAAATCATCGTGGTTTACTGATGGCGTTTCGGCATTCAGGAAAATCGACAATTGTTGGAATATTTGCTACATGTGTTCTGTTTTTACGACCCCAAACGCGAATTCTTATTTTATCCGCCCAAACACACCAAGCGTCCCGGATGGTGATGCATATACGCAACATCCTTGAAAACCATCCATGGTGCCAAGATATGATACCTAAAAATCGTCGTGAATGGGCGGAAAATAAAATAACAATAAATCGCCCGATTGGTATACGCGAACCGTCAGTTGTGTGCCAAGGAATATATGGAAATATTACAGGTATGCGGGCGGATTTGATAATATGCGATGATGTAGAGGTTCCAAATACATGTAACACTTCACAGAAACGCATCGCGTTGCGCGAAAGATTACGCGAATTGGATTTTGTGCTGTCGCCTTCGGGAACAATGATTTACATTGGTACCCCGCATACACTAGATACAATATACAGAACAGCCTAGGAATCTTATTCTTGGGTCGGCATTGAACTTGTAATTTTATGCAATTGTTGCAATATTTTTTTGCCGTCATCGCCAAACATTGGTAAATAGGTTTCGTATTCTGGCATCTCGACCTGAAGTTGTGCGCGTACGCGATCGTTTATGGGCGCATTTATAATCTCGGTGGCTTGGTCTAAAACACGGTAGGCCTGCTGGGCCCGGACAATCATATCAAATTTTCGTAATTTGTCGGGTTGGGTATTCAAAGCATGTTTTATGCCGGTAATCCAATCGGAACCGAAAGTTTTGATAATTGGCAAATCCATAAATTTTTCAAGACTTTCCTGATTGGGTTCAAATTCATCAATTGCCGAAATAAGTGAATCAATTTCATCTTGGGATACATCACCGGCCCCAGTTATACTGTCCATCATACCACCATAGGGTAACAATTCACGGGCAATGGAATTCATTGATGTTGTTCCATCGCGCAAGTTCTTGATATGTTGAACCAATAATTTGCCAGTTGGCAAATCAAGTATTTCTTTCAAAACTTCGTCTGTGGCCTCGTCAACGAATACACGATTTACCGCCCCCCAACCACCTTCGATAACGTGGGCTTGGCGGTATAAATTTAGAAGTTTTTGTGCGATAACGTTTGCTCTGGCTTTCATCTCGTTTCATCCCTCCGTTGGTCGTGTTTATTCGGTAATAATCATAATAACCTTATGCATGGTCTTGGCAGAAATTTTTTCTTCTGGGGATACCATTTGACCATATATTTTGCCCTTGGAATCTTGGCGAACAATTGCGATATTTGCGTTTAAAGTCTGATCTTCACCCAATGATTTAAAATCGGCATCGATGAAGACCGCCAAATCACCGACAACTGGGGCAGATTTAACATCAGCAAAAACATAAGATTTTTCTGGGATAAATCCACCAAGGCGTTTGGAATTTGGAACAACGGCATACACACCACGTCTGCCTTCAAGGCTTGCAGGGGCCGGAATCATAGTTGTATCAGATTTCTTGAACGCGATGCCTTTTCCTTCGGGTTTTCCAAACACAGGAACCAATTTTTTGCGTGCATTATCATACAATTTGGCACCATATAAATGGCCAGACATATCGCCCAAATCGGCCGAAGAATCGCCCGGAACCAATACAGCCTTGACCCGTTCTTTTACCTTGTTCATTTGTTTGTTTAATTCTCCAGATTTATATAAATCTGCGATTTTATCAAACATGCTATCCACAGAGTGAGCGAACGAGCGCGCCAAAGGTTCAATTTCATTTTTATACACTTCGCGTTGGCCGACTTCGATTTTATGATATACCGAAAGTGTCATGCCGGCATCTTTTGCCGCCTGGGCAATAGTTTTTCCGGCCTGTTGACGGATTTTGCGCAGACCACTTCCAAATATCTTAAGACCGCTGTCTTCGTTGTCGTTCATACGGCGTTTAATTTCGTTTTGCCATTTTGTTGCGACTTCGTCTGTATCTTTGATAAATATATCGGACAGTTTGCAACCCAATATGTTACAGATGTTAAGCAATTGTTTCTGATTCAGCCGGCGAACACCTTTTTCAATTTTTGAAACCGCCGATAAAGACAGATTTGAACGCCGCGCAAGTTCGGTCATCTTCATACCCGCCGCCAGACGAATGTTACGTATATTGTTTGGAAAAATGATTTCTTCTTGGGCCATATCAAACTCCTTGGGATAAATCTTGACAAAATAATAGTCAAATTTAGAAAACTTGGCAAGAAAATAATTTAAAAAAATTATGAATCTAGATCATCTGGAATATCGTCTAAATCAATTGGCGGATTTTCAGCATCTTGCGTCGGGGCAGAAAAATCTTCGGCGAACTGGACACCGCGGTTTGCCATTTCATTCAGGTTATCAAACAGACTGAATTCTGGCAAAAACGCAACGGTTATAGTGTCTGTTTTACCGTGGCGGTTTTTACTGATGATAATATCGGCCTTGCCCTTGGCTTTTTCCATTCGGTTTTGCCAAGACCCAACAGACTTTTCGTTTGCCGTCCCCGAAAGACGGAACGAAGGATCACGATTTGCCAAATAATATTCTTCACGATATGTGAACATAACGATGTCGGCATCTTGTTCAATAGACCCAGATTCACGTAAATCAGACAATTGTGGCCGTTTATCATCGCGCATTTCAACACTGCGTGATAATTGCGACAGGGCAATAACCGGTACATTAAATTCTTTGGCCAGCATTTTAAGACCGCGTGTTATTTCGGACAGCTCTTGCACACGGTTGTCTTTGTTTTTGCCACCCGGCGATGTAAGTAGCTGTAGATAGTCAATAACAATAAGGGCGATACCATGATATTTCCGCGCCAAACGCCGAACACGTGTGCGAATCATCGGAACAGACATTCCTGGTGTATCGTCTATGAACAACGGAACCCGACTTATAGCATCGGAAAACTGAGTCATTTTAAGAAAATCTTCATCGGTCAATGAACCTTCACGCATTGCGCTGGATGGGATTCTGGACTGAGAAGAAAGGACGCGCGCCGCCAATTCGGATTGCCCCATTTCCAAACTGAAAAATGCAACTGCCCCAGTATATTGTGGATTTGCGCGCCCGGCAAATATTGCATTTGCCGCGTTAAACGCGATGTTCATGGCCAGGGTTGTTTTACCCATACCTGGACGACCCGCAATAATAAGCAAGTTCGATTTATGCATACCACTTATGGCCTTGTCCAAATCGGTAAATCCGGTTGTAAGACCAGAAAGTTTTCCATCCGCCTTGTATGCAATTTCGGCTTCGACAAGGGCGCTTTTTAATGCGTTGGCAATTGGGGTTACATCATGTCCCGTGTCGCCGGTTGTCGCCATGTTGAACAGCATTTGTTCGGCATTTTCAATTTGTGTTGATACAGGATTGTCTAAATCTTCGACAAATGCGGAATCGGTTATAGATTGCCCAATTTGAATTAGTTCACGGCGCATCGCATTTTCGTGAACGATTCGACCATATTGTTCGACATTTACAACCGTTGCGCCTGCGCCGGCCAGTTGGGTAAGATAGTCGATTCCACCAACTGATTCTAATGTTCCCTGTTGGTCCAGGTAATTTTTAATGGTGATGATGTCGAACGGAATACCAGCAGCAAATTGGCGCATTGCCAACTTATAGATTTCTTGGTGTGCGGGATGTGAAAAATCTTCGGGCCTTAAAAATTCAGATATTTTTTCTAATGCCCGATTGTTCATCAACACCGCGGCCAGAACGGCCTGTTCGGCTTCTATATTAGTTGGTAAAGTTTTGGGAGTAAAGTCCATGTCAGATATAGTATATGAAAAAAAAGTTTTTTCAATTCCTTTTTTATCTGGGTATTCTGAACTGAAAATTCCGATTCTTGATTCAGACGGAAACTCCGCATGGCCGGCGTTTTTTCCGGTTGAAAAGATTGTGGAAATTCGAAAAACGGTCGGCGAAAGGCACTTTTCGGGTCAAATGATGCTGGAATTCGTGTCGCCAGACAGGGTGCGATTGGACCCCGGTTTAATCCATTTTTACGAAGACGAATTTGATACTCATACTGCACGAATTGGTGAAAATATGATATCAGGTGGAATAATTTATTGGGACCCATCGGGTGGGCGCCACCATTCAGATAACAGTGTTTGTGCTTTGATATATCGGGACGATAAAAATCGGCAAATCTTTCTGCACGATATTATGTATATGATTGTTCCCGATGAAATAGATTATCCATTGGCATACCAGTGCGACCAAGTAATAAAGTTTGTCCTTCATCACAAAATGCATCAGATTGCCATAGAAACAAATGGCATAGGCGCGGCATTGCCCGAAATAATGCGTAATATTATAAATCGCAATGGATACCCAATCCAGATAATCAATATAACAAATTCGCGCCGCAAAGAAGATCGTATATTGGATGCATTGGAACCAATAATGACGACGGGAAGAATGTATGCGAATCGGCGAATCACCCAAACCCCATTTATATCTGAAATGTTATCGTGGACACCGATTGGTAGTGCCGAACATGACGATGGTCTGGATGCGGTTGCGGGCGCGATTTCTTGCACGCCAGTGCCGATACGGCCATTGGGAAATTCTGTGCCGCGATATACGGCAAATACAGATTTTAAAATTTAAACGTAAAACAAAAGGAAATAATATGAAATATGACTTACAACAAATGTACACCCGCGCGATAAATATGCGTGAACCATGGATACGTCGTTGGACTGATGCGCGCAGATACACAATGCCAACAACCGATGAAGATTTGGCAACATTGTTTGATGCAACTGCGTCCGATGCCGCAGACAATTTGGCGGCATGTATGTATTCATTACTGACCCCGCCGGAATCTTTGTGGTTGAACCTTGTTCGCGAAAGCCCCGATTCGCCAGACCCAGAAATTGCAACAGCCGTATTGCGGGCAAATTTAAACGATTCGAATTTTTACACAACCGTTCACCAATGCTATATGGATTTAGTAACATTGGGAACTGCATGTTTATTTATGGCGGAATCACCCATTGGTTCGGCCAGTGCGTTTTCTTTCACTGCGATACCAATTTCTGACATTGCAATTTTGCCGAATGCGATATTTCACACAGCAACGATTTCCGCATCGGAAATTTTACGCCGTTACCCTGAATGGACACCGCCGCGTGATATAGCAGAAAAAATAAAGCAAGACGGCGAATATCAAATGCGCCTGGTTCAATCTTTGGTTGATACAGAATTTACGGCATGGGTTGATGTTGGTGGCGATTTAGAAAACAACATAGTTTCGCGCGGAACATTTGAAACGAATCCTTATTTAATTTTCCGTTGGTCGGTTGCAAGTGGCGAATTGTACGGTCGTGGTCCGATTCTGCGTGCTTTGCCGGATATAAAAACCGCAAACAAAGTTGTAGAATTGGTCTTGAAAAACGCGACCATCGCGGTCAGTGGTATATGGCAGGCCGATGATGACGGTGTTATAAACCTTGGCAATATCAATTTGACACCGGGCGCGATAATTCCCAAAGCCGTGGGCAGTTCGGGTCTAACCCCACTTGCATCCGGGGCGAACTTTGATGTGTCGCAATTAATATTAAAAGATTTGCGTGAACGCATCCGCCATACATTGTTGGCCGACAGAATCGGATTATTGTCTGAAAAAGAAATGACGGCAACGGAAATATTGGCGCGCAATGCGGATATGTTGCGCATATTGGGAGCAACATACGGTCGGTTGCTGCATGAATTCATCCGACCATTGTGCGATCGTGGGTTACAGATTTTGGCGCGCCGTGGTGTGATTGAAAAAATATCACTGCACGGGGACGCGGAATTGAAATACATTGCACCGATTGCACAAATGGTAGCGGAAAACAACACACTGATTTAGCGGGGCAAAAATGGAACGTATAGAGGTCGCATACGCGCGCACATTTGGCACCGCATCGGGACAAATTGTTTTGGAACACCTGCGCAAGATTACAATAGAACGTGCGTTGGGTCCAAATGCATCTGAATCAGAACTGCGCAGTATCGAGGCACAACGCGCCATGGTTCATAAAATTGAACAGTTGGTATTACGGGGGCGGGAAAATGCAAAAACATAACGGTTTATCAAACATCATTGAAACATTACGCAGTGGTTGGTTTTTAATTGCGTTTATCGCAGGTATGATTTATTGGGTTGCCCGTCAAGATAATGCACTTGTAGAATTGGACAGATTGACGGTTCGCATGACGACATTGGAAAATCGGACGACAGTATTAGAAACAGGAATAGGGCAGTTGCAATTAAAAATAGACGGTATCAAAGAAGATGTAACATTGATTAAAACCGCTGTTATAAAGTAAAACAAAATCCCGCACGTTTTGTGCGGGATTATTTTTTTAACAACCACCGGTTGCGTTACCAATCCATTTAGAAATAGAAATATCTTTGTGGAACAAGAAATCATATTCGCAATTTCCAGATTTATATGAACCTGTACATGCGGCCAATGTCAGAACGGCAAACAATGCCAAGATAACTTTTTTCATACTTTCTCCTTTTGTGCTGTTGGTTCGTCCAAGATTATATTTGTATTTTTTCAAAACGCAAAATTAAAAATCGCCAACACCAAAGTTTTGCCGTAATCTTGGTCAATGCGGTTTAAAATGCCTGTTTAACCCATGTAATGCGCCATCCGTGGATTATTATTACATCAAACCGTGCATAGCCCATCCATTTTTTCTGTAACAGGTATGTTTCCGCCGCGGCGCGTAATCGTTTTGTTTGTGTCCATGTAATGGCATTCCAACCCGTCGATATGGTTTTGCGTTTTTTAACTTCGACAAACACTATCAAATTTCCACGTTTTGCGATAATGTCTATTTCTGCACGGCCAGTGTATCGGCCCGTGGTATATCGGCGCCGAACAATTCTGAACCCATGCAACATTAAATATGCGCACGCAACAATTTCCGAAAAAATACCCTTCTGATAAGAATCCATTTTAAATTAAAACGCATAAGATTTTGCCGCAAAATTATCGGTCGCACTTTGAATATTTATCGCACTGTCTTCCGCCTGGCGACCACAGTCAACCAATTCCAGTTCACCATAGTATGCGGTCATCATTGGGTCAAACGCATTATCCGAACTGACCCATTTGTCGGTATCTGAATTTGGATTGCCGTATTTATCCAACACATTTTGCCACCATGCCCAGATTTTCTTGTCGCGTTGATTGGCAAATTTTACGGCATCGCCTTCGACTTCATCAACATCATTTTTATATACGATTTTCCATACGACATTATTGGTCGCGTTACTGGTAAAATAAACATCGACGGTTTCGCCAGTTACATTTCGGACCAGGTGCAATTCTGCGGCATACATTACCCCACGATTTCGTGCCAAAG
>CACZUL010000004.1 GCA_902784285.1 uncultured Pseudomonadota bacterium
TATAACAGACCATGCGGTGGAAAACTGGCCGGAAAAAGAAAGGCAAAATAATACAAGACAGTTTCTAAGACCGCGTATCAAATCCAGCAATAAAAAATCCATATTGGAAATTATGGCACCGTGGCATGTAATTGCATTGAATTGGATTGTCCATAATTACCTATAAAAATTTTATTTATTGCCATTGGTGATTTTTGGTGTTATGCTGAATCCACATAACTAAAAGGAAAGTATTATGTTATTAAAAGGTAAAAAGATTTTAATCACAGGTGTCGCAAATGATTGGTCTATGGCATGGGCCATCGCAAAACGCGCACACGAAAACGGTGCAGAAATTGCTATGCCGTATGCTATGCCGGCATTGGAAAAACGCGTTCGTCCGTTGGCGGAATCTATTGGCGCAAAGTTTGTCCAAGAATGCAATGTGCAAAACGATGAACAAATGGATTCTTTGTTCGCAAATATTGAACGCGAATGGGGACATATTGACGGTATGCTGCACGCGATTGCGTTTTCAGATAAGAACGAATTGATGGGACGCTATGTTGATACAACACGCGAAAATTTCAAGAACACAATGGATATTTCTGTTTATTCTTTGGTTGATTTAACACGTCGCGCGTCAAAACTTATGACAAATGGCGGCTCTATTGTTACCCTGACCTATTTTGGTGGCGAAAAATCTGTGCCGAATTACAATGTTATGGGTGTGGCAAAGTCCGCATTGGATTCTTCGGTGCGGTATTTGGCATCTGATTTGGGTCGCGATAAAATTCGCATCAACGCAATTAGTGCCGGCCCGATTTTGACCCTGGCATCCAGTGGTGTCGGCGGAATTAAAACTATGTTGCGGCTGAACGCTGGACAAACACCGTTGCGCCGTAATATGACATTGGATGATGTTTCGGGTGCCGCGCTGTATTTGTTCAGTGATTTGTCTTCGGCCGTAACTGGTGAAGTTCATCATGTCGATTGTGGTTATTCAACAACTGGTATGATACCGAACGAACTAAAAGATATATTGTTAAAGGCAATGGACGAACAATAAAAAAGAACCCGCAAAATGCGGGTTTTTTTATTTCTATTTCTTATTTACAAAAATCTTCTCGGGATGTTTTATGTTGAGAACCCCAACAATTAAGTCAACCAATGCCCAAATACAAACGGCAAAGAACGGAACTATCAAAAATATTCCAACGGTGCCCATTAACAACATCGCAATACCTTGACCCGATTTTCCGGCATAAAATTTATGTACGCCTAATACCCCCAAAAACCAAACCAACAATAAGTATATTATCATCGATTTAGACGCATCAAATTCTACATACCCACATTTTGGGCATGCGGTGGCCCGGTCGCTGTGTCGTGCACCACATTCACGACAATAAATCATCGCCATATTTTATCCTTTTGGATCTTATGAACATATACCTATTCTATCATATTTTTAGTGTTTTTTCAATTGTGTTTGTTTTGGGGATTTTCTATAATATCGGTATGACAAAAACAGCAGATCTTTTTATTCGCGCAGAACACGCGGATTTGATTAAAAAACTGAACGCGTGGGATATTGCGTATCATCAAAAAGATGCGCCTGTTGTTGACGATGCTACATACGATGCCGCTAAACGCCGCGCATTGGAAATCGAAGAAGAATATCCAGAATTGGCGCAAAACGGCGCGTCAACACATGTCGGGGCGGCACCGTCATCAAAGTTTAAAACATATCCGCATTCGGTGCCGATGTTGTCTATTTCCGATGTGTTTAACGAGGCAGAGGTTGCAGATTGGTTTAATAAATTATCAAACAAAGATTTGTTCATTGAATTAAAGGTTGATGGTGTGTCCTATGCCGCACGGTACGAACACGGCGAACTTGTGCGTGCGTTGACGCGTGGCAGTGGTGTCGCCGGCGAAGACATAACCGAAAACATAAAAACTATTTCGGATATTCCGCAAAAATTGGCGGGCAAATTTCCCGATGTGATAGAGGTGCGTGGCGAAGTATATATGATGCGCGATGATTTTATCGCACTGAACGCGGTGGCAGAACAATCTGGCGATAAAGTATTCGCAAATCCGCGCAATGCCGCGGCGGGGTCTTTGCGGCAATTAAACCCAAAAATCACCGCATCACGAAAGTTGTCTGCGTTTGGATACACTTATGGCGCGGTGTCCGAGAAAATGTGGCGGACACAATCGGAATATTTTGATTGCTTGGAATCTTGGGGTTTCAAAACAACACGGACATGGGCGCGGCACGCATCATCTATGGATGAAATTCAGGCGATGTATAATGATATAATTCTGTCGCGCGCCGATATTCCGTTTGATATTGACGGACTTGTTATCAAAGTGAACGATGTCGCAACCCAAGAACGCATGGGCGCACGCGCCAACAGCCCCCGTTGGGAGGTTGCATATAAATTCCCTGCGGCACGGGCGATAACCACATTGCGCGGCATCACAATTCAGGTCGGGCGCACAGGCGTTTTGACACCGGTTGCCGAATTAGAACCTATAAATATTGGGGGCGTGGTTGTATCACGCGCAACACTGCATAATGCGGACGAAATTGCGCGCCTTAATGTGCGGGTTGGAGACAAGGTTACCGTTCAACGCGCCGGCGACGTTATACCACAAATTGTGGGCGTTGCAGAAAGCGCGCCGAATGCCATGCCTTTTGAATTTCCGACCAAATGCCCGGTATGTGGCGGTGATGTTGTGCGTGCGGATGGTGCGGTTGCAAATCGCTGTGTGAACACGTTGGGCTGTCCGGCGCAAAGAATTGGTGAATTGGAACACTTTGTATCGCGCCCAGGTTTTGACATTGATGGTATCGGCACAAAACAATTGGAATTATTTGTCGAACGCGGTTGGATTGAAAGTCCGGCAGATATTTTCACACTGATTGAAAAGCACGGCGATGAAATCAAAAGATTAGATGGGTTCGGTGAAAAATCTGTGGCAAATTTGAACAGTGCCATTGACGGCGCACGAACAATAGATTTTGCGCGATTCTTGACCGCGATTGGAATTCCTGATGTTGGTAAAACAACCGCGAAACTGTTGGCAAAACATTTTAGAAATTTGGATGATTTGCGCGCGGCAACCCCGGAAGATTTGATTGCAATTGACGGCATTGGCGAAGTGATGGCCCGTGAAATTATTTCGTTTTTCAAAAATGCGCGCAATGTGGCGGTGATTGAAAATCTATTAAAATATGTTACGATAAAATATGCGGTTAAAAATACCAAGACCACCGAATTAACCGACAAGAAAATCGTCCTTACGGGAACGTTGTCCAAATACAGCCGCGACGAAGCACGCGAGATTTTGGAAAATATGGGGGCGCGGGTCCAAGGTTCTGTTTCCGCGAAAACAGATATTGTTTTGGCGGGTGCGGATGCGGGTTCAAAGTTAAAACGCGCAAATGAATTGAACATCACAATTTGGTCCGAAGATGACTTTGAACGCGCAATCAAAAATGCGGAGGGATAAATGGCACGCGATAAAAAGGCAACCGATGATAAAAAACCAGTATCATGGAAATGGCGGTTGTTTGTGTGGTGCTTTAATCTGTGTTTAATTGTTGCATTGGGGATTGTATTCTATGTTGCGGTGATATACTTTCAAATGCCGTCTTTGGATGCGATTTTGAACGAAACACGCGCACCGGCAATCGTATTTATGGACCGTGATGGAAACGAAATTCGTTCCGACAATAAGATAATGGGAACACCGGTATCGGTTGAAACTTTGCCGCCCCATGTATGGCAGGCGATTGTTGCCATTGAAGACAAACGATTCTTTAATCACGGGCCGTTTGATACGCGTTCTATGATTCGCGCGGTTGTATTGAATATATTTCGTGGACGGTTCGCGGTTGGCGGTTCGTCTATTACTCAACAGACCGCCAAGAATATTTTCCTTTCGCGCGATAAAAAAATTTCACGCAAGGTGCAAGAGTTGATTTTGTCTTATTGGTTGGAAAATCGGTTTAATAAAAATCAAATTCTGGATTTATATATGAACCGCGTGTCTTTGGTTGGTGGTATGCGCGGAATCGATGCGGCGGCACGCACACTGTTTCGTCGGTCTGCATCAGAATTGTCTGTGGCCCAGGCGGCGCAAATTGCCGCAATGTTAAAGGCTCCAACAACATACAGCCCGTACAAGCACCCGAATAAAAACTTTGAACGCGCGCGCACAATTTTACAAGAAATGGTGCGCCAAAATTATATAGATATAAATACCGCACGCGCGGCGGCGGCGGAATTGGCACCGGCACCTGGCGCACCAGACACGAACCTGTATCGGTATTGGACGGACTTTGTTACGGATGAATTAAAATCTCAGATCGGAATTATGGAATCGGATGTTTATGTTTACACAACACTGGATCCGAAATTACAGAACAAAATCACACGCGTTATGCCGGAACATTTGGGGGCGTACCAAGGGGCGGCGGTGGCATTGACGCGTGATGGTGCAATTCGCGCAATGGTTGGTGGCGCCGATTACCAGGTCAGTCAGTTTAACCGCGCCACCGCCCGGCGTCAGCCCGGCAGTGCTTTCAAACCGGTTGTATATTTGGTTGCATTGGAAAACGGTATGACCCCCGAAAGTTTCGTGAACGATTCACCGTTCACAATCGGCGATTATAATCCGAAAAACTATAATGAAAAATATTACGGCGATATAAATTTAGCCACCGCATTTGCAAAAAGTGTAAATTCTGTGCCGTTAAAACTGACCGCGCAATATGGTGTTGATTCAGTGTTGGCAATGGCATCGCGTTTGGGGGTTGGCAATAAATTGCGCCGCGAATATTCAACCGTATTGGGGGCATCAGAAATGGATCTGTTGGATTTAACAACCATGTATGCGGTGATATGGAACGAAGGAAATTCGGTTCGGCCCTATTCTATTACACGCGTTGTAAATGCACGTGGCGAAACGCTATACGAACGCGACCCATCGGATACGATTCAAATCCTATCGCCAGACACGGTAATGTTTATGACGGAATTATTGGCCGATGTTATTAAACCGGCCGGCACCGGACATCGCGCTGCCGCGCCCGGGGTTATCGGCGGCAAGACCGGAACCAGTAACGAAAACCGCGACGCGTGGTTTGTTGGCGCAAACGATAAGTTTATTTTAGGCATATGGGTCGGCAACGACGACTTCACACCCATGTCGTCCAAAATAACCGGTGGCACAATCCCCGCCGAAATATTCCACGATGTTTTGAAATAAGGCAGATAATTTTATACTGTATGCGCTTCGCTTTTTTTGTATTTCAATCTAGATATTTTTTGTCTTAATTTTTCCATACCTTTTATGACAGACAATCGCAAATTATCTTTTGATTTTAACCCATATACTTTTCCCTTTGGATTAAATTTTATACTATGCACTTTTGATAAATCGGCACCGGTTAAATCTAATTTCTTTATATTGCTAAAATCTAAATCACCATGCAGGCCAACCGCATTACTCATTACACACTCTTCAACATTGCCAGATATGGTTATTCCTTGGGATTTGGAAAAATCGGCATGCCCAAATCCAAGAAATTTTATATCCGCCGAAATATTTATTTTAGATACCGGCATATTAGATTCGTTAAAATATACAACCTCTGTTTGTCTTGGCAATTGTAAATTATTAACCCTGGACAAATCGGTCCCAGTAAAATCAACTTGGCATTTAACGTTTCTTAAAATCAGATTACCATGTAATCCGGTTGCTCCTTTCATAATACAATTTTCAACATTACCCGATATATCCAGTTTATGCGTTTTTGAAAAATCCGCATTATCACAATGCAACCAATTTATACTCGAAGAAATACACATATCATGCATCGGCATAACCGCCTGTTTTAAACACAGAGACGAAAGATGTTCAGGCAATCGTAAATCCGTAACACGTGATATGTCCGCCTGAGTAAAATCCAATATGGAGTAACCATTAAATACCATTTTTGACACATCAAATACCCCACTTGGTGCCACAATGTTTTTAAAAGTTCCGTCAATTGATTGCGGCAATTTTAAACTTGTTGCGTGTGAAAAATCTGTACCTGTTATTACAACTTGCCTGCTTTCACTTAAATCTATATTTCCATTTAAATTTTTACAATCTGTCATGCAAACAAAACTATTTCTTCCAAACTTGATACTGGTCACTTTGGACAAATCCAATTCTTCTAAAAAGATATTTTTTATATTGCTAAAATCAAAATTGCCGGACAACCCCTTAGTTTTAATAAGTTCCAGATCATGCGCCGACGGATTGATTTTTAAATTGGTAACATGCGATAAATCCGAATGCCGAATATAAATATTTGTTGTCTTTTCCAAACTCAATTTATCGTGCAAACCCGTAAGCCTATCAAAAACAATTGTATGGACATTTGAATTGAACAATAAATTTGCATGTGATAAATTACTGTCCTGTATATTGATCGTTTGAACAGAACCAAAATTCAAATCACCGTTTATTTTATCGGCGTTTATTATTGAAAACTCATTTCTACTATCAGCAAATGTATCTGGCAATTTAAAACTGGTCACATTTGACAAATCCACGGGAACTTCTCTATCAGAAGACTTATAATATAATTTTTTGATATTACTAAAATCTACATCTCCACTTAAAATCGTCTTGGTGTTGATAACGACAGAATTAGCATCTGGATTATATTTCACACTTGTACACCTGCTTAAATCTGCCTCAGATAAATTCAAATGCTTAACACCACTAAAATCCAGATTACCGAATAATTTTGTTCCACAAAGAACTATATCTGGCGCATTCGGATTAAATTTTATATTCGTTACATTTGTTAAATCGGCTTTGTCTAAATTTAAAACTTCTACACCACTAAAATCTAAGTTGCCGGATAATTTTGTTCCTTCAAGATTTATCTCACGTGCATTTGAATTAAATTTTACGCTGGTGACATTGGTAAAGTCGGCACGACTCAGTAACAAAGTGCAGACACCGCTAAAATCCAAATCACCCGATAGTTTAGCATCAGTGAGTGTTATAAACGGATTTGTCTTAGCATCTGGATTAAATTTAACACTGGTTACATTGGTAAAATCGGCACCGTTCATCATCAATTCTTGCACACCACTGAAATCAAAAGCCCCCGATAATTTTAAACCTGGTTCCATCCATATTTTATAAGCATTTGGATTGAATTTTACGCTTGTTACATTGGTAAAATCGGTACCTATATCGCTACAATATAATTCCTTTACACCACTGAAATCCAAATCACCAAACAATTTTAAACCATGACCAACATTTATTGTATCGGCGTTCGGATTAAATTTTATACTGGTAACATCGCTTAAATCCACCCCATATAAATCAAGTTTTTTCACACCGCTAAAATCTAAATTACCAGATAATTTTACACCGTCATTTACAAGAGAAACTTTATCAAATGTCGGGGCATTTATAAATGTTATCTTGCCATCAGTGATATCCATAAATCGTTCACCATTCAACAATATAGTTTTGGTTGAACCTTTAGCACCGGTTACCTTTATCTTTTTACCATGGATGTATTCGTTCAAAGCATCGCAAAACGCCATATGATGTCCAGCAATAGATATTATACGGCTGTTATCGTGGGACATATCCAACATAAATCCACGATAGAATAACAATTGACTACCATTATCTTTTAGTTTTGTAATCGTACTGCCACTGAAATAATAATCTGGACCAAAATAGATATTATCTATTTCATAATCAAACCGAACCGCCTGATCCAACACCATTTGGAAATTATTCGGCAATCTGGCATGCGTTGTTGTAAAATCAACATGAAAATATTTTCTTAATGAATCACTTAAGCCCTGAATAATGTTATCTGGGTTATTGTTAAATGTAAAATCCGGATGTTCTGTTTTTAGTGTATGGTTATAACGATTTTTAATAGATATAACACCACCAGTTTTTAAAATCTGGATTGATATAACCGATGTACCATATTCATCTTCACGCCGTGGTGTTTTAGACGGCTTAATGTGCCATTCACTTTCGGGTAATTTATCATCACCAAGTACTTCTTTTTTGATGGCATGTATCATATAATAATTTATATGGCGACGCGGGTCCCGCAATGTACATATTTGTTCGTTTGGACGATAATAACCTTGAATTGAATTTTTTTGTTCTTCTGTTTTAACAACAAAGGCGTGATATCCCGCCATATCCAATAATGTTAATGGATCTAAATCTGAATTATGGGTTATTTGTTCGTGTGGTTTGTATATCTCCAAAAGCACTTTTATAACCTGTTCAATTTCATTTAAATTTCTGCCGGCAAATTCCATAATGTGCACTATATTTGGCACAGTCCACAATCCCGCATTACAAACGGCCTGGGCACACTTTTCACCGATTTTCTTTTTAAGTTCTTTTAAAACACTATCTCTGGTTATTTCCGGCATTTCTTTTCCCCTTTCGAGGTTATTATATCACAAAAGGCAAAAATGTGTTAATAAAAATAACCGCCGGGGGCCCGGCGGGAAATGATTTAAATCGTTTTTTTATCCTAGCGCATTGGACGGTCGATAAACATCAATATCAACCATACAACCGCAGCAACACCGATTATCGCATAGACGATATTAGATACCATCGTTGCGGGCCCAAACAGCCATGCGACCAAATCAAAGCCTAATATGCCGACCAGCCCCCAATTGATTGCGCCAATAAATGTTAACGGTGCAAGAACGTAATCTGTCAATCCTTTCATTTTTTTCTCCCATATTGTTGGTTTTGTCATAATTGACAAAATTATTATACCCCGCATGGGGGCACGCATACAATACGAACAAATACCTATTAGTGGTTAGTGTTAGTGGATAGTGGTTAGTAAAATCTGGAATAATTTTGCAATTGTGAACCTGTTCCAGAAACCACTAAAAAAACGCCCGATTGGGCGTTTTGAATTAGAATCCGAAAACCATTCTTTGTTTTGATTGACGTTTCTTTTCGTTACGAACGGCTTCTTCTTTCAAACGTTTGCGTTTTGTTGTTGGTTTTTCATAACGCTGGCGTTCTTTCATTTCACGATACAGTCCTTCTTTTTGGGACTTGCGTTTTGCAACGCGCAATGCCTGTTCGACGTTGTTATCACGAACCAGAACTTTTACCATAAACTATTCACCCCCTTTGGCGACTTTATGTAGTTATACTCTGTGTTATCTGTTTCGCCCGTTCCGTCCCCGCATTGCGGGGCCGCGACCACGGCACTAAATTTTCATTCCTCGCTACGCTTCGGTGAAAATTTGTGGTGGAGCTGATGGGACTCAAACCCACGACCTCCTGAATGCAAATCAGGCGCTCTAATCAACTGAGCTACAACCCCAGAACTCTGCGACGCGTATTTTATGTGGTTTTTGTTCAAAAGTCAATAAAAAAATAAATCTTTACACGCGTGATGGGAATTTCTATAATTCGGTTATTATGAAGAAAATTATGAATAAAATTAAAAATTTTTTCAAGGGCGACGAGTCGAACGCACGCATCAAATGGTCTATGTATGGACGCATCTGGCGCGAGATTGGTAAACCCCAATGGAAATGGTTGGCGGCCGGTATCATCGCAACAATATGTGCCGCCGGGGCAGAAGGTTACACCATTACATTGGTTCAACGCGTAGTAGACCAGGCTTTTATCGAAAAAAATATGGATTCCACTTATATAGTCGGGCTGCTGATTATATTGGCATTCGGGCTTAAAGGCGCATTTGGATACGCACGTTCATTGCTTATGGCCAAGGCGGGACTTACTGCATCTGCGCATCTGCAGAAACGAATTTATTCACATATGATACACATGGACATTGCAGGTTTCTATGGCAACGGAATTGGCAAATATCTGAACTATTTCGGTGTCCAGGCGGGTGCGGTATTAAACCTGGTTACGGGAACAATTGTTAGCACGATTCAGCAAATCGCGACACTAACGATTACACTGGGGTTGATGATATATTATGCCCCGCAATTGTGTGCGATATTGGTATTCTTGGTGCCGGCATTATTGGTGCCGATGGTTCTTATTATGCGCAAACGCAGAAAACTGTCGCGACAATCATTTGGTATTGCCAACAATGTTTCCCAACATTTAAACCAATCACTGCGTGGAATAAAAACAATCCAGGCATTTTCAAATCAAAATATAGAAATCAAACATTTCGAGAATGTTTTAAATGACTCTGTGGTAAACGCGTATAAAAGCACCCAGGCAAATGGCCTGCGTTCACCGTTGATGGAATTGGTAATTTCAATTGGCCTTTGTTTGGCAATGATTTTAGGTGGCCATTTTATTGTAAGTGGCGCGATTACAACCGGTGATTTTACCGCATTTCTGTTGGCATTGACCGCGGCATATAAACCGGCCAAGGCCATTACTGGGGTTGGCGACACCGTTCAGCACGGTTTGTTAGCAGCCGAGGTATTATTTAAATTTCTGGATACCAAACCAACTATTCGTGATACACGTGGTGCTATTGAATTACACGCGGTTCAACCATCTGTTGAGTTTCGTGATGTAAATTTCTCGTATGTTCCTGACGAGCCGATATTACACGACATTAACCTGCGCGTCCCCGCGGGTCAAGTTTGCGCGCTGGTCGGCCCCAGTGGTGGCGGAAAAACGACCATGTTTAATTTGCTGGAACGTTTTTATGAACCACAATCTGGTTTGGTTGCAATAAATGGTCGTGATATAAAAAAGTATACTTTGGATTCATTGCGGCGCAATATTTCTGAAGTTTCCCAAGACGTGTTCTTGTTCAATGATACGATTGAGGCGAACATTAAATACGGGGCACCAAAAGCAACACATGAAGAGGTTATTGCCGCCGCACGTGCCGCAAATGCGCATGATTTCATTATGGAATTTCCCAAAGGTTATGAAGCAAATGTCGGCGAAGGTGGCGCGTTGCTGTCTGGGGGACAGAAACAACGTATTGCTATTGCGCGCGCAATATTGAAAAATGCCCCTATTCTGTTATTGGACGAGGCGACATCCGCGTTGGACACCGAAAGCGAGAAATTAATTCAATCGGCATTAAAGGATTTGATGCGCGGACGCACGACCTTTGTTATTGCGCACCGGCTGTCTACGATATTGGATGCCGATATAATTTGTGTTATCAAAGACGGGCATATAATTGAACAAGGAACCGATGCCGAATTGGTCGCAATGGGTGGCGAATATAAAAAACTGCGCGATATTCAGTTCAGAAGCAAGAAGTGATTAGTGTTAATGATTAGTGTTAGTGGTTAGTCCGCCTTCGCCGATAAAAACAAATTTTGCGGCCCGGTTACAAATAATGCTACGGCGAGATGCTGAAATTTTTTAGGCCTGCGCAAAACGCGCAGGCCAACAAAATTTCCTGGTGGGGCCACAGGGACTCGAACCCTGGACCCAATGATTAAAAGTCATTTGCTCTACCAACTGAGCTATAGCCCCAGAACTTTCTGTCTTTTTCCAGCAGTTCGGGGCAAATTATGACACAGTTTTATAAAAAATCAAGAAAATTATTTAGATTGGGCATTTTTTGTTTCAACCGGTGTTTCTGGGGTGGTCGCCGCGGTTAAAAGTGTATTAAAATTCTTAGAGACATCTGAATCAGAATCCAACCAATCATTGATTTCATCGATAATATTTCGAATATGTCGCGCCACCACGCGCCGGTTTCCTCCAAGCCGATGCATCGCAACCAGGCGTGACATATCGCGTGCCAACGCAGACAGCAAACGCACCTGTTCCGGCGACATGGCGTTTTCTTTGCCAAAACCCAATATCAAGTTTTCCAATTCTTCATAATATTGACGCAGCAAGTCGATATATTCTGCGCGAATTTGCATTTGGCGCGCAATACGGGCATCGGTCCAATTTCGCATAGATAATATTCCCACGTGTGTCAATTGCCCCCGCATTTTCAGCATCTTTCGCAAGATTAAAACGACATGCAACATTATCGTGTTGATTTTATCGTTCATACCCGCAACCAAAGTCTCTTCTAGCCTTTTCGACACACGTGTTGTTGTATAATCGTACAGCAAAAACACCAACGGTATGGCCAACAATGATGCGGAAATATTACTAATAAGGCCTTCCACGGCGGGATCCCGAACATTATCCAAAGACACCGTAAACAGGACTATTCCGCCAATAATGGATATAACATAAGGCAACGAACGAAGCAAAAAATTACGAATTTTTTCTTTCATTTGCGGAAAGTGTATCATGCCCCGCCCCGCCCCGCCATGAGATTTAATACTTTATTGACAAAAAATTTGATTTGCCTACTTGAAATTATGTCAATTTTGTACTATAATGATAGGTGTGGGTGCGATAGGAAACCAAAGGAGTCGGGCATGGCAAGCATAAAATCAGTTTTGACTAATTATTTTAAGCAGTTACATTTTAACTCTATGAGCCCGGCCGTTCGTGCCCGTTGGGAAGAATATTTGAATTTGAATGATTTGAACAGTTCCATGAAAGACTGGCGCAAACAGTTGATGGAAAAGGAAAAGGATGAACACGGTAACGACCTTAAAAACAAATATGGCAATGATGTTTATAAAAATAAAGAATTGCCAGATATTGCCACCGAACTAAGCAACGACCAACTAATAGAGCTGTATAAAGGTATGAACAATGCCATCAGTGGTATGGCCGAAGATAAAAAAATTGAATATGATGAGTTTTCAACCGCCAAAACATTTGTGAAAGATTTCTATGGCGAAAATAATGTATTTCATATTATAAAAGTTTCAGACCAAACCAAGAGAAAACTGGAAAATTTGGTTAAGGGCGATTTGTTGGACAAATTAAAACAGCCCATTGAAGATGCCATTAGATATATTGGGGGCGATAAGAAACCATCGTTTAAAGATATTGTTGATGGTATAAAATCCGGCAAATATGATAAGGACAGCACTTTTAGAAGTCAGTTAATCGGTATTTTTGAACGCATTGAATCGGGTGCCACATGGGCATGGATGCAAAACCCTGTAAACGCATCTGCGTTAAGAGAATTTACAAATGTGCGTGATAGTATTATCCAAGGATTGGATCCAGAACCGACATCCGCCGATGTTGAACGTTTTAAACGAAACCTAGAGCGGGAAGACGAAGGTAATGTCTTGGTGCGCCTGTATAAAAAGTCCAAGGCCAAAGAATTGTTCGTTAAACATGATGACGACAGAATTCTGGATGCTCTGGATACCGCACGCGACGAAGTAAATTATGATAAAAAGGATTCTGATAATTTCCTTGAACCGAAAACCGAAGAAAAACAGTTGAATTTCCCACAAACCGTAAAAGACAAATGGGAAAAATTCCGTGAAAATCGGTTGGATAAATGGCACAATTTGGGCGGTGATCGTATGTTTCGGTCACGCGCCGCCGAAGATGTTGTCAAGGCATTGAAAAAAGAAGGAATTAAGCCAACCGATGGGTTAGAGGCAATATTAACAAATGTAGATAAATTAAAGACGACCATGGGGCATACCAGTGTTCAAACTGGCAAACACTTTAAGTGGTTTATAGACGAATTAAACGATATTAAAAATGACAAGAATCTTAAAGATGCCTTCGGAGCTTGTTTGTTCAGTGGAGTCTCTTTGCGCGCGGTCGTAGACCGCGTCTGTCGCGACGGGGCAAAAAGCGGTAAAATTGCCGAAGCAAAAAGTGCTTTGGAAATTTTGTCCGTTATAAAATATGAAAACACAACCAGCAAGACATTGGATGCATTGAAAAAATATTACAAAGATAACCCAGAAGGAATATTGAACAATAAAGATTTGTCTTGGAATAAAAATCCGGCGGCACAATTTGTAACAAACGCATTGACAAAAACAATACGTATTGGTGGAATCGCGATTGCCACTATGGCCACGGTTGCCGTAAACACTATCCGTAAAATGGGCAGCAAAATTAAAAAGGAAAGTAAAGATCTGGCCGCGGCACATAATGAGTGGAGATCGGAAACCGCCTCACAAAGGGCCGCGTTAGACAGTTCAATTGAAAATTCCAAAAACATCATGAACGAATCAACCCAAAAACGCGATGCCATCATCGCTGAACACGGTTCAGAAAAAGACATTGATAAAGAAATGTCAGATCGCGAAAAAGACAGAGATGAAATATTGACATCAAAGATTCTTGTTGAAAATTTAAAACAAATAAAGAATTTTGTTGATATGGAAATGGGAACCGAAGAAGAAATAAATGCCGCCAATATGTTCTTGGCCAATTATCAAGAATATATTGATGGTAAAACACCAAGTCTGGATGTACCAAAAGAATTGCCATCAGAAATCAAAAAAATGGCCCAGGATGTAAGACAACACCTGGGGGGACATTCATTTAAATCTGCCGATACAAAGTGGAGAAACGCGAAACAGGTAAAAACTGATTTTGTAAACGCAAAAAATCAATTAACCGCGGCCACCCGTGAATTGGAAGCAAGCGAGAAGGAACGGAAAGACTGGGATGAAAATCATATGGACAGATATGATGAACTTATCAAGTATTGGAATGAATTGGAATTTGGACGCGATATGCACCTGGGGCGGATATTTGGTGGTAGTTACAGTCGTTGGGGCAGCAAGAAAAAGCAACAGGCTAAATTCTATGGCCAAACGGATGACGAAGGTAACCTAATTTATAATAATGGTTATCCACGAAAAGATCCTTATCAACGTGCCGCATAAAAATTTCCCCGCGTATTGCGGGGATTTTTTGTGTTGAAATTCATGGGGGCGGGTGCTAAACTGGCCCCCGTAATAATTTCAACCAAAAGGAAAGAATATGTATATTATGGCGTTGAACTGTGGGTCGTCCAGTTTGAAATATCAAGTTTTTGATGCGGATTCTAAAAAACAAATCGTCGGCGGAAATGTCGAGAAAATCGGTTCGCCGGATTCTTTTATAACCCAAAAATACCCCGATGGAACAAAACAAAAAAAAGAAATTGAAATGAACAATCATAACGAGGCATTGGGCGTTGTTATGAATATGCTGCGTGAGGCATCGGTTGACATGAACGAAATTCGTGGCGTTGGTCATCGTGTCGTTATGGGCGGTTCTAAATTCGCTTCTTCTGTGGAAATTACAGATGATGTTATGCGCGAAATTCAGAACTGGCGTGATTTGATGCCGTTGCATATTCCGGCATCGTTGATGGGTATTGAAAGCGCACGCCAAATGTTACCAAATGCGACCCAGGTTGCTGTGTTTGATACCGCATTTTTACAAACTATGCCGGAATGCGCATATCGTTATGCCGTGCCGGATGCATGGTATCGCGAATTGGGCGTACGGCGCTATGGTTTCCACGGAACAAGCCACCTGTATGTTTCTAAACGCGCGGCGGCAATGTTGGGAAAACCGGCATCCGAATGCAACCTTATTACTATGCATATCGGTTCGGGCGCATCGGGCGTTGCAATCAAAAAAGGTATCGCGGTTGATACAACATTGGGTATGACACCGACCGCAGGTTTAATGATGGGAACACGTCCAGGCGATGTTGATGCGGGGGCATTGCTGTATGTTATGGAAAAACTGAAATTGACACCGGAACAAATGACAAAACATTTGAACAAAGATTCGGGCCATTTGGGTATTACAAAATGCTTTGCCGACCGGCGCGATGTCGAAGCAAACCGTGAAACCAATCCAGATTGCAAATTGGCGTTGGAAATGGAAGTTCATACCGTTAAAAAATACATCGGTGCATTTATGGCGGAATTGGGCCACACTGATGCTTTGGTCTTTACGGCGGGTGTTGGTGAAAATGATGCCGAATTACGTGGTGAATTCTGTTCTGGTTTGGAAGAATTGGGTATCAAGTTGGATGTTGCAAAAAACGCAAAGGCGTTGGCGCGCCTGGATGCCGGCGAATGCGAAATCAGCACACCTGATTCCCGCGTTAAAATATTCATGATTCCGACAAACGAAGAGATTGTTATTGTGGAAGACACATTGGGCATTATGAATAAAACATATGATGCGAATCACCTTAAGATGAACTACTCTTTTGCAAAACAACATTAGTGATTAGTGGATAGTGTTAGTGATTAGTGAAAACGGCGCGTTGCGCCGTTTCTTTTGAAAAAAATAAAATTCCAGAAAATACTAACCACTAGCCACTTGCACTAACCACTGACACTATTTTCCTTGTATTTTAAATAAAAATTCTGTATTATTTAATGTGCGGTGCGATTGTTATGTACCGCGCAGCCCCGCAATCACAGATTCACTACTAATACGGCAACCTGCCCTATTTGCAATGGATTCGCGTGATTGCGGAAATGTTAAACCGTAAAAAAGGACTATAAATGGTTAGATTACATAAACACGTCGAACCCGAAGTGGTGGTCGACGATACAGATATGGATATGGACGAAGATTTGTCTGTACATGTATCTGCGGAAAAAACAAATAAAAAACATGTCAATCCGGAATCAGACGAAAACGATGATAAAGTATATTTTATGGCACTGGGCGGATTGGAACACGTGGGCCAAAATATGTACTTGTATAAATACAAGGGCAAATTCTTGGTCGTCGATTGCGGTATGGGATTTTTGGAAGAAGAAATCGGTGCCGGTGATGTACAATACTGTGATACAACGTGGTTGGAAAAACGCAAAAAAGATGTTATCGCATTTGTTGTTACACACGGACACGAAGACCATATCGGCGCATTGAAATATATTTGGCCAAAGTTTAAAAAACCAATTTATTGCACTCGGTTTCCGGCGGAAATTCTGCGCCGCACATTTCGCGGAATTGAATTGGATTTTGATCCCAAGAAAGACATCATTGAATTTGATGCCGCCGGGGCAACATTGGATTTGAAACCGTTTACGGTTGAAACATTTCATGTAAGCCATTCTGTGCCCGAAGCACAAATGTTGATTATCAAAACCGGTGCTGGAAAGATTCTGCACACCGGCGATTGGACATTTAATGACGATAATCCTATTGAACCCGGAACTGATTATGAACGGTTACGCGAAATTGGGTCTGATCCGAAATTGTTGGCGTGCACATGCGATTCAACATCGTCTTCACGGCAAACGGTTCAAACAACGGAAATTCAGGTTCGTGATACATTGACCGACATTATGCAAAAGGCCCCTGGACGGGTTATCGTTACCGGATATTCACGCAGTTTGGCCCGTATGAAAATGTTCGCCGATGCCGCACATGCCGCGGGTCGCGTTGCCGCAATCAAAGAACGCAGCAACCCAAGTCCGGTCCCCTATGTCGGTTTGCCGGAATTCCGTGAAATGGGAATTGAATTTAAATATCTGGATGAAAATGATGTTTACCTTTATTCCGAAGTCAAAGATTTGCCGGCCGAAAAACAAGCAATCTTCTTGACCGGGTCCCAGGGTGAAAAATTCGCAATGTTAACTCGTCTGTGTCGTGGTCAGGTTAAAGAATTAAAACTTATGCCGACCGATACGGTTGTGTTCAGTTCTATTATTATTCCGGGCCGCGAACAAGATGTATCATTCCTGTATAACAAACTGGCGCGTATGGGTATTCGCACGCATACAATTTATGATACTGACCATGTCCATGCCAGTGGCCATGCCGGACGACCAGAATTCGAACGATTCTATGATATGGTTCATCCCCAGGTATCTATTCCAATGCACGGCGATTATATAAACGAAATGCTGAACGGAAAAATGGCGATGGAACGCGGTGGCGCAAAGCACATGATGTTGGTGCGCAACGGCGAAATGGTGGCTTTATCGGACGGCGAAGAACCGTATGTTTGCGAAACAATCGAGACAGGATTCGTTGTTATGGAAGGCGAAACAGAACGCAGCGCCAACGATCAGGTTTATAAGAATCGCAAGAAAATCGCATCAAACGGCGCGATATTTGTAACATTACCGGTCGATAAACGCGGTTTCTTGAAAGGCACGCCTGAGGTTTCCAGTGCCGGTATATTTGAATCTGATACAACCGGATTTATGAAACGGCAAATTCAGATTGAAATTACCAAGGCGATAGATGGTTTAAGCAAGGCCGAAAGGAAATCTCAAGACAACCTTACCCGCGCGGTTCAAACCGCCGCAAACAAGGTTGTGCGGGCATCACTGGGGGCGGATAAAAAGCCGCAATACAGTGTGCATTTTGTTCAGAAATAAAACGAATGCCCCAAGTGGGGCATTTGTCTTATTAAAAAATCCTGGACATTAAAAATTAAATTTTATAAAATAAACTCGTCAAAACCAAAGGAAGGAAATATGCCAAGAACAACAAAAACAACTAAACGCGTAGCTACTAGACGCGTTGTTAAACCGGTCGCTGCACCGGCTCCGGAATTACATGAATGCCATTGTGGTTGCAAATGCACACCTTTAAAAAAGGCATTTTATTTGGGTGGAATGTTTATACTGGGATTTTTGGTGGCATTCTTTTTTGCCTGCCCGTGCCATAAACATGGTCCAAAAATGCCACGCATGCATCCAGTTTTTGTAAACGGTTGTTTGGATATGCAATCTGTTAAATGCCCAAAGATGCAGGAAATGTTGGCGGTTGCCGATGTTGATGCAAACGGTTGCGTATCGGAAGAAGAATATCGCATGGCCAAACGCGCGATGCGTCGTGAAATGCGCGAACAAAAAATGGAAGAATAAGGTTTTTATTGTAAATTGAAACACCCGCAAGCGCGGGTGTTTTTTTATTTAATGTTGATAACCATATTTTTTCATAAGTTCTTCGGGCACACCACCGCGGAACGCATCCAATACTTTTTGAAAGTCGGTTGGATGTGATTCCAAATGTCCCGCCAATATTGCCACAGCCATCGCGCGATAAGTTTCATTATCTTTTATCTTGAATGTATAATTCATTAACATTTCGAAATATTTGGCATCGTCTTTGGACATACGCGATATAACTTCTGGGACAACGTGCACCAATCTTTTAACCGTTGCCGTGTCCAAATTATATTGTTTTTCCAATTCATGCAGATCATACATCATTTCGACTGCTTTCTTTTCATTTTTTATATTTCTGTTAAATTTATGATTTTGAATTCTTTGTTTTGGATTTCCGATAATTCCAAGAACTCCCAACATCAAGAAAGCCATATTAAGATACCAAGTTTGATTTGGATGTATTTTTCCCACATATTCCGGGTTATGTTCCGGACTGGCATACCATACATAGCCATCTGACCTTGGGATATAGGCATCAGAAATAATTCTGTAATCTCTTACAGGTTTCCCTGTTTCACCATCAATTGTGCCAAAAACCATTGATAACAAAATGATATTAAAAGTTCCCCACAAAGCAAAGGGACCGGCAATTGCAAATTCGCCAAATTTTGAACGGCAATATTCTTTTTTCTGGCTGCAATATTTTCTGAACAATTCCCGCAAATCTTTTTTACGTTTTTCTTCACTCGCCTTTTGTTTTTCGGCAGCAGCGCGTTGTTCAGCGGCGACACGTTGTTTTTCAAGTTCCGTAGCAATACGTTCTTGTTCTTGCTGTTTAGCGGCTTCTTGTTGTTTTATATCTTCTTCAGACACACCAAAAAATAAAGGTTTATTTTGTTCCATAGTTTCATCCTTTTAGTATGTGCCAGCAAACAGTAATACAAAAAATACAAACTGTCAAGTTTTTTTATATAAAAAATACCGCCCACGACGGGGCGGAAATTTAAACAGAAAATTATTTAAAACTTAACCTTGGGTGCCACACGTTCGGATTCGTCCATTTCGAATAATTTTTCCTTGGTAACACCGAACATACGGGCAATGATACTGGATGGGAATTGCTCGATTTGTGTATTCAACGCCATAACGACAGTATTGTAAAACTGACGCGCAGATTGAATTTTTGTTTCCGTGTCTGTCAATTCGCGTTGTAATTCCAAGAAATTTTCGTTTGCACGCAAGGCCGGATACGCTTCGCCCAACGCGAACAACTTATTCAATGCCCCGGTTAACCCTTTTTCAGCGGATGCGCTGTCCAATGGATTGGCGGTCATCGCCGCATTACGCGCTTTAACAACAGCGGAAAGTGTGTCTTTTTCGTGTGCTGCGGCTCCTTTGACTGTTTCAATTAAATTAGGAATTAAATCATAACGACGTTTCAGTTGTGTGTCTATTGTTGACCATGCCTCGCGTGCCTGGTTCCGGCGGGCAACAAGCCCATTATAAACCGCGATAACATATAAAACCAAAATGACGACTATACCAAGTGCTGTCCACATAATACATCCTTTTTGTTTGTTTTAGATTGCTTTTATATTCTATACCAAATTGAAATAAAATCAAACAATAAAAATACGACAAAAAAATCCCGGATTACCCCGGGATGACGATTTTGTCGTTAAAATTTATTTTTTCCAAAATGCGAAGCCAGATTTTTTTTCTTTGTGTTCTTCGCGATTTTTTCTTTCTTCGCGGGCCCGTCTGCGTTCGGCGCGACGTTCTTGAAATCTTTTTGCAGATTCTTCATCACGTTGAATCAGTTTGATTGTCGTTACAGACAATTTGCCATTACGAACTTCTTCTTCAAATTCTACAATATCGCCTTCATTAAGAAATCGCAAATCTGCATTTTTTAAAGAACTGGAATGAACAAAAACATCATCTGTATTACCATCTTCATTCGGCGTGTCCGGCGCAATAAAACCGAAACATTTTTTGCCGTTATACCATTTTACTTTACCTTGGCGCATCTTTTTTTCCTTTGCTACCTTGTTTATGATTCAACCAGGTTCGGTTGTATCTGATTGAATCTTGTCATAAAAAAAACTCAAAATCAAGAAAATATTATACAGAAATCAAAGGAAATTTATCCAAAAAATTACTCTATTTTTTATAGTAACGATATACTTCGTTCATAACAAAATTGAATAAACGAGTTGCCAATCCATCGCCAGGAATATTTTTACCGGCACTGGCGCGGGGTAACGCCGAAACCATTATAAAACGCGCCATAAAACGGAAAATCGCGATTTGCTGAGTCAAATCCAATTTAGACGAAGAGTTCGTAACATGAAATATCTCGTTTTTTACTGATACATCCAACTTGTTCAATATTGTGTCTAACATATTTGATGGGTAATACAATTTGCATTCACGCGGAAAACCTTCAAACAAAGTAACATCACCGGCGCGACTGTATAAAATATTCCACCCCACTCTGTCGAACAAATCGTCCAAGCAACGACATATCATAAGGTTATATTCGCGTATACCGTTCTCCATAAATTCCGCCAATTCTTTTTCAATCTTGGCATTTTCCATATTTGGATTTTCACGAATCAGCGCATAATAATCGTGCGTTTTGCGTTCAAATTCAAAAAATGTCCGAACCTGGCATATAATTTCCATAGGAATAACGCAATCCGGTGTTCCAATGTTAATAATAACCTTGGAATCACGGTAATTACGCGGATTACCAATATCATAAAATTTATCACGCACGGTCAACACACGTTCCGGCATCATGATATTTAATCGTTCAATAAATGTGCGCGCCTGGGGTATTAAATCAAACAGACATTTCACGCGCCATACATCGTTAAGGTAAAGGTACGGTTTTTTAACTTTGTCCAATTCACGAACAATACGAACAACCAAACAATCATCATTTTGTCCCAAAATAGACAACACTTCTTCGGCGGCATCAGTTACATATTTTTCTGCAAAACGCGTACGAATTTTTTTCTCGATTTCCTTGATATGTTGATATAGGTCCGATTCCAGTATTACGCGCGAAACAGCGGAAATAACATCTTCTATAAAGAAATTATAGTATTTACCAGTAACCTTGTCTAAGGCGCGTTCAATATCTTTCTGGGCGGCCACAATGACCGTTACAATTGACGAAACCGACAAATCAATTTTATGCGATGCGCCCGATGTAAAGAACTGATTTCGCATTGGGTCGGCATCCAAACGATGATTAACCAAATATGATGATAACGGGTTGATATCAGAAATCTTAATCGGCTTATTAACCGAAGAATCAGTTACCGGGTCATATTCTGTAACCGCCGTTTTGGGTGCTCCAAAACATTTGCCCAAGACATGAAAAACCTCACGATAAGAACGCATACCATCGGCATAAATACGTTTTAAATATGCCGCCGTTTCATCGTTTATGCGTCCCATGGCACACGCCTTGTCAATATATGCAAGGTTATGCCTGTCATGATCCGCGGTCAAAAGGTTTACATCTACTTCTTTCATTTTTATGTTATAACACCTTATATATCATATCGCGTGTTTTTTCGATACCATATATCATTATGAAATTCGGCAATCTTGGACCGCTTTCCTGGCCCAGCAAGACATTATAGAACATCGCAAAGAAATCGCGCAATTTGTCTTGGGCATAGTATTTTTTACCAATGTCATAGCAATATGTTTCCAAATCTTTTTCTATACCTGACTTACCGATAAATTGTGCCAGACCATCTGCCAAATCTCGCAACACCACTTTTTCTTCATCTGTTGGAAGACGATATTTTTTGTTTGGTTTGACAAAATCATGATAATACCGAACCGCAGATTCAGCCATCTTATTCAATTCGGGGCTGTTTTGCGAATTTAATTCAGGGTTATATGCAGTTATATATCCCCACATATCAGATACATGTTCGGTGTTTGCAGCACTGGCCAAATTCAATAGCAAATTATATGATATTGGCATACGTCCCGATGGCACACCGTGTTCACGGTGAATATACACAACAGGGTTAGACATTCTGGCCAAATCATCCTGTTTATCATACGCATTCAAATGTTGGTAATATTCATCAACATTTCGTGGTATAACATCAAAATACAATTTCTTAATCGTCGTTGGTTTATTATACATAAACAGCGCCAAACTTTCTGGATTTGCATATTTTAACCACTGTTCAATACTGATACCGTTACCTTTGGTTTTGGATATTTTTTGACTTTGTTCATCAACAAATAATTGATAGGTTAAATTTTCTGGGGTATGTCCACCAATTATACGGACAATTTGTCCGGATAATTTATAAGAATCCGTCAAATCGGAACCGCACATTTCATAGTCCACATCTAATGCCAACCAACGCATTGCCCAATCGGCCTTCCATTGCAATTTTGCCATACCGTTTAATACAGATTGTTCAACACGTGTTCCGTCTTCATCTTCGAATACAACAGTGCCTTTTTCTGGATTAACAGATATCATTGGAACCTGTAATACGCGACCGGTTTTGGGCGAAATTGGCATAATTGGACTGTATGTTTTTTGTCTTTCTTCACGCAATGTCGGCAACATAACTTTCATTATTTTATCATAATTTGCCAAAACCCGCATCAATGCGTCATTGAAAGCCCCAGATTTATACATTTCTGTGGAACTTCTGAATTCATATTCAAATCCGTAACTGTCCAAAAATTCGCGTAACATCGCGTTATTATGGTCAGCAAAACTGTTGTATTTGCCAAATGGATCAGGCACAGAAGTTAATGGAAGGCCGATATATTTTGCGGTTTCTTCTTGGTTTGGAATGTTTGTTGGCACCTTGCGCAGGCCATCCATATCATCAGAAAATGCAATCAATCGCGTTGGGATGTCAGAAATCTTAGAAAACGCCCAACGAACCATACTGGTGCGCGCGACTTCGCCAAATGTCCCTATATGTGGCAATCCCGAAGGTCCATAACCTGTTTCAAATAAAACATAACCCTTGGCCGGAACTTTATTACCAATATGTGCCAATATTTTGCGCGCTTCCTGGAAAGGCCATGTGTTTACTTGACTGTAATCTATATTTCCTGACATACATTTTCCTTTTTGTTTTTAAAAAAACGGGGCACCACAAAGGTGCGCCCGCAAATTCTGTTGTGGTCGCACCATTATAGCAAAGATTTCTTGCACATTAGACGCATTTATTTTCCTGTACTATTTCAAAGCACAAACGCATTATGGACATTTTTATTTCAATTGTCAAAGTAATTATTTAAAAAAACACTAAAAATTCACTGGCGGTGGGAACGCACACAATTTATAATGCCGCAACATAAAGGTTTTAAATATGGCAATACGCATTTCAGTAGATTTAGATAACACTGTTTTCAATATGGCCGAAAAGTACCGTGCCGTCATAGAATCTTTTCACGAAAAGTATGTTCCACCGGTTTCTTATGATGTATATAAAAATGGGTATTCGGTGGCGGTTGCCGATGCATTGCATGAATTACTGAATTCTGACCAGATATATAAAACCCGGGTTTTTGACAATCGTATTCCCAAGGTATTAAATTCCATATATAATAATCCGAAATACGATTTATTTTATGTAACAGAACGATTGATAAAAAATCATCTTGATACATTGGGGCAATTGGAACATTCGGGCATAATATGCGAAGATAACCATTTGGTGCATCGAATACCAAAGTTGGATGCGTTAAAAGAATATGAAATACAATTATGCTTTGACGATGCCCCGCATGTTGTGTCTGATTGTTTGGAAAATAATATTGATGTGGTAATGATTTCAAATCCAGATACGGCATACAATCATCATCTGTGCGAGCACGTTGAACATTATCCAGATTTAATGACGGCACTAATAAAACGTGGCATAATAATGGAATAAAAAGACAAGGAAAGGGGAAAAAGAAATGGTCAAAAAGATATATCCAATAAAATGGGATAAAGAAACCGGTCAATGGTTATTACAATATGTAACCGTGGCCGGTGGCGTTCAGAATGTGTTATCACCTGCCAAGGTGGCATTGGAAAATTATTTGGCTGAATTAAAAGAATTTCGACAAAACACAACGAAACGTTCACATTAAAAACGCTACAATTGAAGTTAAAATTGCTAATTTTTTCATTGTATTTCCCTTTCGTTTGTCGTGTTTACAAAAAGATACCCTTCCGCGAGAATTTTACCATATTGCCCACTCCCCATACAAGCAGAAAAATGTATGAATATATTAGTTAGTTGATTAGCGTTTAAATATGGGCATCGGCTTTGTTTTGTCTGGCCAGATTTTGATTTAATTCAATGCGTTTGATTGCCTTTGAAACCAATGGGGATTTATTTCCGTTTTTAATCGCACGGTTATAGTTTATCAATGCCTTGGAATATTCACCCAAACCTTCACGCGAAACACCGGCATTATAATATGCCGCCGCAAACGCGGATTTATCTTTGATTTCTTTGATAATATAATTAACCGCGGTCAATGCGCGTTTATATTCGCCCATATTATTGTATGTCGTGGCCAAATCGTTAAAGATTTGCGCGTTGTTCGGATTTTTTGTGGCCAATGTTTCAAACTTTTCTGCGGCCGAGGCATAATCACCCGCCAAGAAATCCGCATTTGCCAAGAAATACAAAGAATCTGAAATTGTTTTGGTGTTGGGGCGCCGGTAAAGGTGGTTTATGTCGCCCAATTCGTATTTACCGTTATCAAAATCGGCCAACACAGTTGGGTTTATTCGCATCAACAAATGCCTGATTGTTTCGCCAGAAAATTTTGTTTTGCCATCGTGTGTAACTGGGTTTTGCACCCATTTTGTGAACGCCGGTAATGTTTCCATGTTTATTTTAATGTTTTGGTCTTTACCAGTCCAAAACACGTCGCGTTTTTCGCCCATTAAACGAAAGAATTCATAAGTACTCTGTATTGGTAAATTCAAGAAATCTTCGGGTGTAATATTTCCCATCAAAATTTGACCTTCAAGCCACCGTCGCGCCCATAAACCACGACCACCAACAGTGTACAATCCTAAGACATTTGCTAATTCCCGGTCCGAGGCACCGGAAATTGCCAGTTCTCCAAATGAACGCGGAGCAACTATTGGATATTTTGCAAAACATTCACGCACCATATCTGCGGTAATATTATCACCATATTTTTTATACAAATTGCGCAATGTTTCGTTGCGTTCACGATGATTTTTATTCTCTGGATCTTCCATAAGATTTGTGCCGGAATTATAAAACACCGACGCAAATGCGCATGCGCGTGCTGCATTATCCATATGCAAATTTTCACAACCTACATCATAACA
>CACZUL010000005.1 GCA_902784285.1 uncultured Pseudomonadota bacterium
TGATATTGTATTCATCCGCAAAGTGCGAATTGTTTGTAATAATTTTATAGTATTTTGGCATTTCACCACCCCCGTACTATATACATAGTGCGCAATTCGAAATTTTCAATAATGGCAAATAAAAACGCTCCATCTGGGGCCCAAATTAGTGGCGGAGCGTATAGGATTGAACTCCCCTTCCGCTTCGCGGCGGGGATACCCCTCTCCACTCGCAACGATTTGACTGCGTGATGCTTGTCAAATCTGCTCTGTGTCGAACCTATGCGGTTCTCGTGACATTTTATATTTCCGCCATTTTTAATACCCCATCCGGGGCACAAAAAATGGCGGAGCGTATAGGACTCGAACCTATGGACCGCTATAACACGGTCACGGATTAGCAATCCGCTGCATTACCACTCTGCCAACGCTCCGCAGGGTGTCGTGATTATAACAAAACGAACGACAAAAAATCAAGATAAATTTGCGAATTATAAAAATTCGCGTTCCATGACATCCGCCGGCACGTGTTTCATGGCAATTTTAACCTTGGCACGTATATGTTTTACATAATCCGCCACTTGGTTCAGGTTTTTTTGTGCCAATTTCAAATCGCCGTTTTTGATACATGATTGCGCGATACCAACAACATCATCAATTTCTGTTAATGTTTCATCAATGCTGAATTGTTTGGTTGTAAAAGTCCCGGATTTCACGTATTTCATGACATGACACCCCCTTGTCGGCGGGATTATACAAAATATTGGCAATTTAACGCAAGCATAAAAACGCGATATTTTTAAATTTTTCCCCTTTATGCGCTTGTTGCCACCACTGGATTTTTTCTAAACTTACGATAAGTGGTATTGTGCCCTAACTGTTGCAATACCATGAAAAGGCCAGAAATTGAGGGTTTGGAGAGCCTTTTTACTGTTGATTTTAACGACATACACGGGTATGGCGGCTGGGTACGATTTGCACGTTGGAAATGTATCGGTGGCATTATCAAGTGATTGCAGCGCCGATCATAACCTGCATGTCAAGGTTGGCAACACCGAACTATGTGCCCCAATGACAACCGAATGGTCGGATAATTCATTACATGTAAAAATGAACAACACAACATACACCGTGTGCAATGGTTCATGTGGTGGCGGTGGTGGCGAATGGGTAATTCCCGAAACACCCGAGGATCCGATTGTGATACCAAATTGCAACTGGAACCAGACAAATGATAAAGCATATTTACTATCGGATGGAAATCAATATTTTGATACTGGGGTACCAATAAATTCTCGTGATAATATCGAGGTTACACTTCAGATTATAAATGGCAAAAGTGTAAAAATATTAGGAACTGTTGGCTCGTCTTGTAAATATGATATCACGCTGAATGCAAGCGGTGGTTTACGTTTTCGTATAGGTGATTCTACCGGTGGTGGTTCGGGCACACTGGATCCGACGGTCGCAATACAGAAAAATATCATTAAAACAGAAAATCAAAAGATTCAGGGAAACTATGTTTATAAATACTACAAATTAAACGAAACCTTATTGAATGGTGGAGATAGACGCAAGATTTGTGAAGATAATAATTCCACTATGTTGGTATTAAAAAATGATTATACAACCACTAATAATACACAAAGTGGTGGCATCAAGTTATATCGTATACGTCAATGGAATTCATCTGGTACACTAATACACGATTTCCAACCAGTGGCGGCGGGGACAAATATCTGTGGAACCGTTGCAGCAACAAATGCAATGTGGGATACGGTTACCAAAAAACTTTATTATCCGGCCGGCACCGGACAAATGGGATATGGTATAGATCCTTAATTATAAAAAGGGAAAAACAATAAATGTCTTCAACGCGTGAATATTTGGATTTTATTATGGACCAATTATCAGAATTGGATGATGTGTCATACCGGGCAATGATGGGCGAATATGTTATATATTATCGTGGTGTGGTGGTCGCCGGTGTATATGATGATCGGTTCTTGGTTAAACCAACGCCGGGTGCGTGTAAAATATTGCCAAACGCACCAATGGAAATTCCATACCCCGGTGGTAAACCCATGATTATGGTAGAAGACATAGAAAATCGCGGATTACTGCGCGATGTTTTCAATGCGGTTAGTAAGGATATTAGTGGTTAGCACTTGATTTGCCTTGCATAATTATGCTAATGTTAACCCAAGAACGGAAGAAAACAGATGGATAAAAAGAAACAAACTGAATTTGATTTTAATGTCGCCAATGCGACCCGGCGGTCTAAATCGATAAAAACCAAAAAAACTACCCGGCAAAAAAGCCGGGAATTGACGGATAAATTCTATACACGGCCGGAATGTGTTAAACACTTGGTTGAAACCGTTTTGCGGTTTTTCCCGCACACCAAATTCTTTGTAGAACCCAGTGCCGGTTCCGGAAACTTTAATCATTATTTGGCAGATATTGGTAAAAAAGTTATTGCATATGATTTGGCACCAGAAAGTTTGGATGTTATCAAGGCGGATTATTTTAAAACAACTGTGCCAAAGCAAAAACATATTACAATTGGGAACCCGCCGTTTGGATACAAGGGTAATTTGGCGGTTGCTTTTTTAAATAAGGCATTAAGGGAAAGTGATGCGGTTGGTTTTATTATGCCGGTAACCGCAAAAAAGTATTCATTACAGAATAAAATATTGCCGGATGCACATTTGATTTATCAAGAATCTTTGCCCGCGGATTCTTTTGAATTGCCAGATAAAAGCATTTATTCTTGCCCGTCTGTGTTCCAAATTTGGACATTGAAAAAACATGGTCCCGATTTGCGAAAACAAAAGCCAAAAACATCGCACAACGATTTTAAACTTTATCGGCATAACGCCACGGCGCAAAGCGCAAAATATGTAGATTTAGATTGGGACTTTGCCATCTATGCCCAGGGGCGTAAAGATTATACCAAGATATTTTTGCCGAAAGATAAATCGGTGCTGGGCAACAAAATTAAAAATACCAGCGACCAATTCTATTTCTTTATTGCAAATAATAAAGAAATTCTTAAACGCCTTATGTCTATCGACTTTGAGGATTTGGCGCATCGCGATCATATTACCCCCGGGTTCTGTAAAAATGATATTATAGAAGAATATGATGCGCTGGTTGAATCTAAAAACTAAGTATAAAGCCAACGGCCAAAACAAATGCCAAAAATAAAAAAGATATTTAACGAATACGGTTTGGATTTTGATAATAATAAGTACGGCCTGGGGTACAGTACTGAAATAGAATATGATGACGGAACCGAAATACGTACACATGAACGTGTGAATATTAAAAATGTTCATGCGCGGTATGTACGTATATGGATTGGTAAGTCGGTTTTTATTATCGATTCAGATAGACCGCATTTCTATGTCCGGAAAAAAGATCGATGGAATTTCAAAATAGTTTACGGCAAAACTGGCCGGTAATTCACGTGTTTTCTTGACAATATGCCAATACCGGTGTATAAAAAAATCCCCAGAGGTTAAAATGGCACAGGACTCAAAAGAACTATATAAATATATACCCCAAAATCGGATAGATGAATTAACCGCCATCTATGATGATTATTTATACATTGCACGCGAACATGAAAAGTTGTTGCAAAAGGTTTCTATTGAAGATTTGGCGTATGCCCAAATGATAAGAATGCATCCAGATAGCGCCGCATTTGCATGGCAAGAATATCCATTAACCGCCCAAGAAAAACGCGAGTTTTTAGACTTTATAAATGATGATGTTTCAACCGATGAAAATCGTGCCTATGTCATATTGAACCACATTAAACCCGATGAAAATAACGGATATTCCAAAAACTTTGCAATTCCACCATATACACTTACATCTGTAAATGTCCAATTACCGTCAAGCATAGAGCGGATTACGGTTATCTATCCACCAGATGCCAAAATAGGTAATACCACATTTTATATAGACGGTTTTTACAAGGCAAATTACACCGAACCAAAAGCAAAAGATATGTCAATGGGGGACTTTATATACGACCAAGATATGCTGATGGAATTGGGTATAATGATAAATTTGACTGATGTGTTCCGCCGAAACGGATATAACATCAAAGAATATAGTTTCAGACGTTCTTCGTTAAGCGTGTATGCCGCCGAAAGTGTTGCAACAAACGAAAATGTTATTTTGGAATTGCTTGGGTCTTTTGCTGAAAAATTATTGGTAGTTTGCCGCGATATATACCATTTGAACGATACACATGCCACATTTAAACGCGCACAATCCGAAGGTTTGATACTGTCAACCGAAGATTTCCAAGATTATGTCAATATTCGTAATTTTATGCGGCATCAGTGGGATACATTGGAAGAACTGGGTTTTTTCAGTGCTGCAAAGTCAGAGAAAAACCAGACCGTCCGAGACGTGTTTGTTAAATCATATTTGAAACATTTTGACAAAACATTGATGTATCGGATGAAATCTTACATAGATGCGTTGCATCAAATGCAACAGGTTATTCGAAAACTTAATCCAAATCGAATAATTCGTGAACCGGGGGAAAGCAACACTAAATTTGTATCGCGTGTTCGTGCGGTATATCAAAAAAAATTAGATAAATATCCGTCTGTGGAACTTAATCAGCCATTGGCAAGTGATAAATATGCCAGTTTGAATAAAAATCTGCGCAAACTTGTTCCCAATGTAGATATTTCTGATGAATTTGAAACATCGCACGGTCAACACATACGAATAGATGACTATAATAATCGTTCACAATTCTTACAAATTTTCCACGCAACTGAATGTATGGTTATGCGACATTGTGTTACACGTGGATTCAACCTGCGCAGCCACGAGGCATGGGAATATATGGCAAATTTGGGCGTGATTTCGGGGCAAGAATATACAACATGGCAAAAGTATGCTCATTTGCGTAATTTATTAAGTCATAACCATTTTAATGCTAATTTACGCGCGCAACTTTTTGCGGTGGAAGCAAAATTTTTGAACGATGCACAATATTTGATGAATAAAATTGTTAAAGCAGGTCCCGATGTAAAAAAAATCGAAAAAAGTGTGTACGAATATCGGCACAATGATGGACTAATTGTACGACTGGATTACAACAATCACCGAATAATCAATGTTAGTCGATTATCTGAACCTGTGCCCGAAATCAAGGCCACGGAACGCCGAATTATCAAACCATCTGGACATGAAAAATTCCCTAACGGTATGGAATTTGATGTTCAAAATTGCAAAATCACAAATGTGAAATTACCAAATGGCATAAATATAAACCTTGAATCGCAAACGATTAATTGGGATAAGCAAACATCTTGGACCGTAAATGACGATGGTATAATTTTGTTGCAAACCGAGAAAAGTCGGGTGTCGATAAATCCTGATTTGCGTGTTACCGAATATATGGAAAGAAATCGCAGGTTGCCCATAGGGCGGGGTGATAGTGTTCGCGTTGATAATCGGCATAATATGGTTTTGGATTCCGCGTGTCGAATCAAAGAATTTAAATTTAAAAATTCGGACAATGCCATCTTGCGTACCGAATTTATGCACACGCGTGATGGTAAGAATATAATTCGTTTTGCCGATGGGACAACAATAACACAGTTTGGTAAAACTATGACGATTATATATAACGGAATAACATTAAACTATGACAATCTTAATGATTTTGCCATGGCTTACAGTATTCCAAATACGCCGTCGCCAACCCAAATAATCACAAAAAATCAAAATCGTTGATTTAACCACTTGAAAAACGGAAATTTTGTTCTCAAATAAAACATGAAAGCCGATGCCACACTAACAATGGTTAGGCGAAAGAAGAACGGCGGCAATAAACTTGCGCTTACAAAAATTTCCTGGGATTGCCAATTACAGCAAACGACTCTTTAATGGTATGGCGCATCCAGCGAGAGTTAAAAGGCAACATTGGCGACGCACATGCTTTGATTCCTGTTGTATTTATAACATGTGAATAATAATATGAAAGCATATAATTAAAAAGGATTTCATATATGAAAATTGCAAAAATATTACCGTTGACTTTATCGGTGTTTTTTGGGTGGCATGCAAATGCTGCGGCACCGAATCCACGGATTTTGGTGGCGTATTATTCATTAACCGGAAAAACAGAAAAGGTCGCGCGCGCAATCGCCGATGCATCTGGGGGACAATTGTATCGCATAATGGTTGACAAGTCGTATCCAGATGATACATCTGAACGCCGTGATGTACTGGAACAAGAAATAGAACAAAATTATTTGCCCGTATTAAAGGTAACGCAAATAAATCCTGAAGATTATGATATTATATTTTTGGGTTCGCCGGTTTGGGCAAACCATATATCACAACCCGTAAAAAGTCTTTTAGCAAAATATAATCTTAAAGGAAAGCGCGTTATTCCATTTGTTACGCACAGTGGCGGTGGGCGGGGTGAAAGTTTTGATGATGTTGCAGCATTATGTGCCGGATGTATCGTTGATATGGATGGTTGGTCAAATTGGGGGGGCGGCACAGGGCGCAGGTTAACAAAATGGGTCCAACAACAAATCAAAGATGTTGACTAGAAATCAAAATTTGACACTAAAAAGGTGCCCGTTCAGGCACCTTTTTTATTTATATAACCCCGATATACCCTTTTGACATAATTTTGTGTAAATCGGTTTGTCCAAACTGTATGCTTTTATCAGATTATTTGGCTTTTGATTGCACCACAGGTCATGATATGAAATGACCCCATTTTTAATTGTTTTTATCAACCCACTGGGCAGTTCGGCATGCCCGATACATGAAGACAGGTAAACAAAGCATTCATCGTTGTCGCCAAGGTTTTCGCATGCCAATATACGGGCATAGACATTAAGGGTCAAATCTGCCTTGCTGGGGTCCTTGGTCCACGGGGAACCACCACCAATCGGGGCGGCGGTAGAATAAAAGTCGCAGGCCAATTTTCGACCAGTTATGCCACAATCTGCGATGGCCCCATGGTATGTATAACGGCCGGTGCCATTTACAATGATGTGTGCTGGATTTTCGCCCAATGTTTCAATTATGAAATCGGTCAGGTCTTCATCTTTCAACATAGGGATGGCAACGATAGCCGTTTCAATCTTGTCATTGTTCAATGTGATTTGCGTTTTGATATCTATGCCAAGATTATCCGATTGGCGGGCTTTGTCATACAGGGCTTTATTTAATTTTCGTGCCAAGTACAATTCACGATTTATTTTGCCGTCGCCTTGGCAGGCATAACCAACAAATACGCCTTGGTCGCCCCAACCGTCATTATTGACACCTTGGGCAATATCTGATGATTGGATGCCAATAAGATTAATAACATTTACCTTGGTCGGACTAATTGTGTAATTTCCCCAGATTTTTGAATAACGCGCATCATATCCGATTTCTGCCAAGGCCTGTTTTACGTAATCTGTCAAATCGCCCAATAGGGCAGATGTGGTAACTTCACCACCAAGGATGACGGTATTGTCTTTTATCATTACCTCTACTGCGTACCGTGCGAGGGGGTCTTGTTCGATTATTCTGTCCAAGATATAACTGGAAATATAATCTGCTGTTTTATCTGGGTGTCCCATTGACACCGCTTCGGCTGTTTTTTTCATAGTTTACTCCTTTGGTTTTTGATAAAGAACCAAAGGTGGATACAGAAGATGCCCCACAAATTGCGTTCATAAAGACACGGAAAATTTGCATAATATCAACTCCTTGTTTAGTCCATTTAGAGGTAGGACAAGTCAGGTTAAATCCACCTTGATTGAAACTGATTATACCACATTGATATTATAAAATCAATATTATGTGGTTATAAAATATTCAGGGGTTACAATTAACGATTTTTTATGCATTGAAATAACACTTGTTTTATGGTATAATTTCTACCTGAAAAGAAGGAAATTTTATGTCTGATTTTGAGCCATATTCCGAAAAGCAACAAATATTGACAGCCGAACAATGGGAATCTATGGGATTTCTGCCCCAAGATTGTTTGACGACTAAGGTCGCTGCGGATTTAATGCGTGCGGTTGTTACGCGGCTTTTAAAAATTGATAAGACGGGTAAAAATGTCAATATAGATGATTTTGAATTTTTGGTGTATGATGATAGTCAGCCAAATGCGGGATTTATATCGGGATATAAAACAAAAAATCATAAAAATATTGTAACGGTAAGCACCGGTATAACCAAGTTATGCAAAAATGAAGACGAATTGGCCGGTGTGTTGGCTCATGAATTGGGACACTTTACTTATTCTAAAATGTATGGCGATAATAAAAATACCGTGTTTCAGGAGCGTTTTTCAGATTTACATGCCTTGGATTTAATGATCGCCGGTGGATATGACCCCGTGGCATATTCCAACGTTTGTGATGAAATGCGGGGATTTGGCACTTCTTTGTTTGATGTTCATGGTTCTGGGGTTGCGCGCAAAGAAGACGTGGATGCGTATTTAACAAAATTGCATAAAGAACAAGGCGATTTCAAAGTGTTACCACCGACGGGTGGTTGGGGTAAATTTGTCAAGATTATGGACATACACCCGGATGTGTATAAATCATATTTCACCCTGTTATTAGAACACAATTTTCCTAAGGTTTTGAATAATCGCGATTACAGACCGCCGGTTAGTAGGGTGTTCGATTTAATTTTATCAGAATTAAGAAAAGGAAATTTGAATACCGCGCGGCGTATGGATGATATGTTGGATTATATCAAAGGTTATAAGTACACCGAACGCGAAATACAAAGCACACAAAATTTCTTGGAACAATTGGTGGATATATATAACCAAGATGCTGCGGTTCAAAAACATTTATGGTCTTGGGAAATTGTGGGGCTAAGTAAAGAATTAAAACAAAACTTTCGTGGTAACCGGCCATTTAAAGTGTTCCCGCCAATAGATGAAGATGTGAAAAAAATTCATGAATTTATGACAACCCGCGATATCAATCGGGTTAAAGAATTGGCACATGATTTATGGGAAGGCGATAGAATTTTCGATATCCGCAACATTAAAGAGATTTTTGATGCGGTGGATGGATTTAAAATGCCACCACGTGCCACGGCCAAGGGGCAATTAATGCCAACAGATTGGTTGTGGAATGTATGTCAAAAAGTGGATTTTGACACCAGAGTGTACATACATCGTGTATTGGATAACATAGGTGTGGATTGCGACTATAAATGGATGACCGACAAAAGATTGGACGCGGGATTGTTGCCGGCGGATTCAAATTATGGTGGCAAGATAATCGCGACCAACGAACGTGAAATAGAAAAATTACGCGCAAAACTTGATCGCCAAAATACATATACATCGAATTATATGCAGTTTGAATGTTTTATGCGCGCAATAGAAATATTGTATTCATTTGACCAGGGTCAGATATCGGCAACGGATGTTGTTAGGCAACTTTGGGAATATGCGGTTCAATCGGACCGTATGTCACATTACTATATTGGTTCCATGTTACATTGGTTGGGTTCAATTCAATTAATGGATTACAGACATGAAAATCCATATCTGGAATTTGAATTAAAAGCCCTGGATTCCAGTAAAGAATTCGCGGAATTTTATATTAAACCTTTCTTGGAAATGTTGAAACAATCCATGCGTTCTATATCGCCCCGTTTGGCATCAAAAATACATACTGATAATCCCCCGCGTGGTAAAACATGGTTGGAATACCTGTTGGATGTAACATCAAAATATATGAAATTAAAGAAAGATATCAGTATTTATGTTAACCGTGATATTCAATTAGAGGGTGAACTGATTGATAGTCTGGGCAAGATTGGTCGCCAAATTGGAATCCAAGATAAGGATGATATGCTTGGAAATGTATCGGCGGGTCCCATTGTACAGCATATATCGGGAATAACATCAGAAAAATTACACAACGTAATTATAAAATTTATACATTCTGCTGTTCAAGAAGGCGTGTATTCTGACACAGATGCCGCCACCATGTTTCATACACAATTTGATACGCAACATGTGCCCAGTAATTGGGGGTATTTTTCAGAAAACAGAACTATACGCAATATGGGCAAATTGGAAAAGCAGGTTAACGATAAATTGGTGCTTGATACAATTGAACAGTTTTCAATTTATGCAAATGGTGAACAATGGGTCCGTGACCAGCATGTACGGTTCCTGGAAAGTTTATATATTGAAATAAAAGAAAAAACAGATTTACACAAAATACGCAGATTGTTGATGGCATTCGGAATGTTGGCCAATAACGATTTAGAATTAATAAACATAATGGCCAAACCCACACCCCAGGTAGATAGTGAAAAAATTTACCCATTGGAAGCCATGTTAAAAGAATGTGCGTTAACATATTACATGCGTAAAAATTCACCAATAAAAGATCTGTATCCGGTCTTGTTTGCCTTGCGAAATGATAGAGTTGCCATATTCAGAGACACCTTTACAGATGAATTGGCTGATTATATGGAAACAAATCATTTAATGCCAACAGATTTTCAAGGCATGTTCAAAATGAACGCCGTTATGCAGAAATTAAATGTTTTTTCAAAAGAAAGATCAAACCATGCCAAGGTTTTAAATTTCTTGGTTGCGCAAATTGAAAAAATGCCACAAATTATGCGTGAAGATTATGCGTGGAAATTATTATCTGGTTTTTATTATTCGGACGATGATGCAGAACATGTTGTGTTGAATCGTGTATCAGATGATATGGGGTATCCTTTGGTGCGAAATAAACTTTTGGAAATATATTCTGATGCCGTGGCAAAGCGTTTGGGGCGTGATGACAACAGTAATGAATATTTTTCGAAAATCCAAGAATTATCAGATTTTATTAATCAGAAACATCAATATGTAACAGATTACAATTGGGAACGGAATGGAATCAATAAAACCACCCAGGGCAAGTTATACAGATTGATTTCTGATAAAATACAATCACAAGAACGCGTATCACAATATTTGGCCAACGATAAAAACATAGTTTTGTCCGATTCTGATGCCCAAGACCACGATAGAATGGGACGTGGCGTTGAAACGTTGTTGGATGAATTGGCGTATCACAAGGAATTATCAATTTATTCCATCGAATTTTTGAACAGAAAATTAACCACAAAATCTATAGAAAAATATCGTCAACAATGTGCAGAATATAGCGAAGATGGCAATGTGGCAAAAATGATAAAGCCATCAATATTGGAAAATCTGTATCATACTTTTTGGGCTTCTGGATTAGAGGTTCGTGCGGTTATAATGAATAAATTGTTAAATCGTGGTTTTGAAACACTGGATGGAAAAATTAAATATGTATGTGATATGAATTTTGGCAAGGACAGCAAGTATCGTGCCGATGCCGAAATGATTTGTGATTGCGTAATAAAATCATTTGAACCATACGAACAGGACTTAATATTGGCGGCCATTGCATCGGCCGATGAAAATAAAGAAGAAGGTAAAAACGCATCGCGCAGTGTGGGCGATGGTTTGCGCATGTTCTTTGAAAATATGGGGCCGGCATGGGTAAAATTCGGGCAATTACTGTCCTATGTCCCAGATTTACCATCCGAAATTCGTCATGATTTGGGTAAATTGAAAGACCGTGCAGACATGCCTGCGCGTTGGGATGTTTATACTTGGTTGCGTGGGGCATTGCCCGATGAGTTATACAATCGTATTGACCGGGTAGAAGATATTGTTGGGGCGGGTTCTTTTTGGATGACCGCGATTATTCAATTTAAAAATGAACAGGGAATTTCGGAAAAGAAAGTTATACAATTATTGCGGCCAAATGCCGATGCGCGCGCCAATGCCGGATTTAAAACCATTGAAACAGCGATAGATAAATTATCAAAGCGCGATTCCGCGTATAAAATGTTGCGTAATGTCGCACACCAGGCGCACGATTCTGCAAAATACGAGGTTGATGCCGATATTGGCAATAAACAATATGAAAAGGCCAAAGATTTATACGGCGATATTCGTGTAAGTATAGACGGCACACAATATACACCGCATGTTGCAGATTGGCGCTATTTTGGAACAGGTAAGGGGGGTATGGCCTATAAGATTATGGATTTTGCGCCGGGTGCCACATTATCGCGTGTTAATGTCGATGATAATGAACGAAGAAAAATGGCATTGGCATATTTCACAATTGAAATGGTTAATTTGTTCAAGGGTGATGTATGGGATATAGACCGACACCAAGGTCAGCAGAATTTCGATATTGTATCGCCAACCCATGTAGATATAAACATTTATGATACCGGGGCACAATTGCCCAAGGCACCTGATAATAAAAACAAGGTGTTATTGGCCAATATATTCTTTGGCCTGACCCAGGCGGTTCAATCGGGGACCCCAATAGACACATATTTATTAAAGATAATAAAACGATTGGATAAATTACAAAATATGAGCATGGATGTTTCGTATGTTTCTAATGTTCAAAAGGGATTGATGGCTTTATCGGATATAATCGAATATCAAAAGGAATTAAAATCCCCCGATGGCCGTATTATCCAAGAACGCAAAACATTGTCCCCGGACGATTTAAAACATGCGATATTGGCGGTTTTACAAAATCCGACCGTGGACAAGTATATAGACATGGCGATAAAGGGGCGCGTTGTTATTAATAAAGCATCGCATTTCCAAATTAAAGAATTAAAAGAATTGGCCCGGGGCACCGCACTGGACACTGATAATCCAGTTAAAATAATTATCACCGATAAAGATGCCACATCAAGGTCTCGCAGGATAAAAAAGGCAACGGAAGAGATTGCCAAATTAGAAAAAGACGAAGACAGTATTTTGGGAATATCTAAAAAATATATTGATCAAAGTGGCACAAAAACGCCGATTAGTCCGGACAATTCCCAAAAAGTTGCCTAGTGTGGCCCAGATTTATATCTTGCATAATCAGGGCAATTATGCTTTAATCCCCAAAGTATAAAAATGGGGTTTGGCATGATAGACCATGATGAAAAGCAAGTTTCAGATAATAATCCACCAAAACTGATTTCTCAGTTAAAATTTAGTAAAGATTTTTTGGAAAAATTGCTTAGTAAATTGACCATAGGTAATGGACGGTCTATCCACCTGAACGCTGTTCCTGGGCGATTAAAAACACGCCTTGATATCACTGATTTATCAATTACCGAAGACGAACAGAAAGAAGATTCTATTGCGCGCGACTTTTTAAATGAACTGTTAACCAAAGACAAATTTTCGTTCAAAATTTCATGGAACAAGAAAAATCAAAATGATATGTCCGAAGATACCAGGCAGAAATTGCATACGGTATCGCGGCGATTGGATGCAATTGTTGTGGATAACGAAGATATGTTTTTGGAAACGGGCATCAAGAATTTTGGTTTTGGGTTTCCGCTATTGGTCAAACCCGATGTCAAAGATTCTAAAAAGATAATAATTGCCCCGATTTTTATATGGTCGCTGGATATAGAAAAACCAAATGTCAAAAACGAATGGATTATATCTAAAACCGAAGACAGTCCAATAAAGGTAAATGAACTGTTGGTATCGCATATAGAAAACGATGAAAACATAAAAATACCTGAATTGACATCGGTTGAATTGGATGACAATGTTCTGTCGCAACAAGACATTATGGAATATATCGCAAATTTATTCAAAGTGTTGGATGTCAAAGATGCCCAAACAAACTTTGCTTTGGATAAATGTCCTGCAAAAGATACACTGGAATCCGCCACCAAAGGTAAGGCATGGATTCAATGGAGTGGAATATTCGGACTTTATCGGTCGCAAAAGGAATCCATTATCGCATCTACGCGCGAATTACTGAATAATATCGATAATTTTAATGCCGAAGATTTAGTTATGGAACCTTTTCAAACATCCACAACATCTTCTTTTGATATGGACCCAAGCCAGTCCGAAATAGTAAACACCATAAACAATGATGAATTTAAAATAATCCAAGGTCCCCCCGGAACCGGAAAATCCCAGGCAATTTCCGCAATTATATCAAACGCATTGGCAAATGGCGCCAAAACTTTGGTCGTGTGTGAAAAGAAAACCGCGTTGGATGTATTGGCAAATAATTTACAGAAAAAGAACCTTGATACATTTTGTATAGTGGTTGACGATAGCGCCAAAGACCGGCGGGCTATCGTTCAAAAGGCACGCGACCTGCAAGACGGGGGAATTTCCAATGTTCGTGGATTTGATAAGGCGGCATTTGATAAATCCCACGATAACTTTATAAAATTACGGGACGAGGTTAATGCCGCGTATAACGAATCCAGTCGCCCAATCTTTGCGGGCGATAATTGGAAAGAGATTGTTGGAAAATATTTGAAATATTCGAAATTCGACAATTTTGATGCCGTAAAAGATGAATTTGCAAACTTAAACTTTGCGTTTACCCCCCAAGAATTGAGCGAATATATAGAAAAGATTCGCGCTGGGGCGGTGTTGTACGGGCAAATGGCTGACATAAATCAGGGTGTTTTTAATATCTTGGATTTTTCAGATTTAGATGAAACTGTAACAATAAAAGATAAAAATGTAATCAAGGATAAAATAGCAGAAGCCCGTGCAGTTTTGGATGGGGCTTTGAAATTTCTGGACCAGAAAAGGTCGGTTGTTGATAATTTATCTGTTGGTTCAGATGATGATAGATTAAATAAAGAACTGGAACAAATTGCCGCGTGTGTCGCCGCATGTGATTATGCCGATGATTTCAAATCACAATCACTTACGCGTAATGGTGTATCGGATTTTATGGACAAACTGGCCGTGTTTAATAGAATTGCAAAAGATTGTCCAAATGTTATTCATTCGGTTACGGTTGATGAAGACTTATTAAGAAAATTAGCAATTACAGAAAATATTACCGTGGCACATGATAAACTGAACGCGTTGGCCATAACTGGGAACAGGTTGGCCGGGGACAAATTTAACAACAAAAAAATTGGCGCATTCAGCCGGTTGTTTTCATCATCGGCGGTCGAAGCCACATCTGTTTTATCTGAAATGCAATCTTGGTTCGAGAAAATCAAAGGTTCCGCCAAGGGCGCAAATGATTATCTGGGGATAAATATAAAACTGGATGATTGGAATCGTTATGCGACTATTTCTGACATGCTGTCTGCGGTCAAGGTGGTGTCAAACGATGTAATACACGCCAAAGAAAAATTGGCACAATACATGGTCGGTATCACGGCTCAGGTCTATTCGCAACGCGCGGCATTGGAAAAATACCGAGATGCCTGCCAAGACATCATAAACTGCAAAGGTTTTATATCTAATACGGATGTTGCGCTGTTAAAAATATTTCCAAATATAAATTGTCTAAGGTCCGAATACCCAAGTATCCAGGTTTATAAAAATATCTTAGGTGGTTTGGCCAAAGATTTGGATGCGTTATACAGTAATTTACAATCATTAAACATTGTAAATTCTTGGGTGAAACATCGGGATTCAGATAGGGGGCTGTTCGATATTTTATCAAAATTACCCCTTGATGATTGGGAAGATGTCTTTATGGGGGCATATTATTATAATTTCTTGTTGGATTTTGAATCCAAATCTAAAAGCGGGTTACCAAGGACCGATACAAAATTAAAATTGTTGCGCAAACTGTATAATGATTTGCAGTCTCAAACCGTTAAAAAGATATACGACTATTGGTACACCGAACGCAAGAGCGCAATTGACCGCGTGGAAAGCAAGTATGGGTTCAAATCTTTGTTCGCGTTAAAGAAAAACCAAAAATTTGGAAAACGTTTATCTTTGCGGCAGATTATCCAGAAAGATTTTCAATCGTTCACTTCATTATTTCCTGTTATTATGGTTAACCCAATTGTGGCCAATGATTTATTGCCATTAAAGCAGGGGCTATTTGATTTGGTAATTTTTGACGAGGCCAGTCAATTAAGGGTCGAAGATATATATACCGCGATGTTGCGTGGAAAATATAAAATAATTGCCGGTGATCGGCATCAGATGCCACCATCTAACTATTTTGCGGCGGGAATTGATGGTGTCCCAGATTCATCGGATGAAGATACGAATTCAAATACTGAACCAAATATAAGACCTAATAGTATGCTGGATGCGGAATCACTACTAGAATTTTCGGAATATCTGGAAAAGAAAAATATGTCTTATTTGGATTTTCATTATCGGTCTAAACATCCGGCGCTGATAGAATTTTCTAATACGGCATTTTATGGCGGAAATCTGTGCCCGTTGCCGGTTAATGGTGCGGATTATACACCGATTATTCTGAAAGAAGTTAATGGTGTGTATGAAAGTGGCAAGGGGCATAATATAAACAAACAGGAAGCATCCGAGGTTGTTAAAATATTGACCGAAATACCAGAAAACTCTGATGGAACGATGCCGTCTGTGGGCGTGGCGACATTTAATATACATCAACGTAACTGCATCATAGATTTGTTGTATGAAACAGCCCAGGAAAATCCCAAATTTGCCGAAAGGTATGATAAATTAAAGAAAAGTGGATTGTTTGTTAAAAACTTGGAAAACATTCAGGGCGATGAACGCGATATTATTATAATTTCTACTACATTTGGTCTGGACGAAAAGGGCAAATTTTATGAACGCTTTGCCACCGTTGGTCAATCACATGGTTATAAACTGATAAATGTTTTAATAACACGTGCCAAAAAGCAGGTGTATGTGGTTACATCTATTCCGCAGTCTTATTATTCGCGGTATAAAGAAGAAATCGAGGCTAAACAGGAAAATAACAGAAAGGCAATACTGTATGCCTATTTATCTTATGCCAAGGCCATTTCTGACAACAATATGCGTGCCGCGGATGCTGTGTTACAAGATTTGTGCAGGTTTAGCCCGGACAAGCCACGTGTCGGACAAAATGATTCAGTTGTTCTTACAGATTCTTCTTTTGAACAAGAGGTTTATGAAGAACTGTGTAAAATTATAGACCGCGATTTGATAACCTCTCAATACAAAATTGGCGGATACAGGTTGGATTTTATGATTGATATCAATGGACACAAAATTGCACTGGAATGCGATGGCAAATCGTATCACAGCACGCCCCAGGCGTATGCCGCAGATATGAATAGACAAAAACAAATAGAACAATTTGGATTTGTGTTTTACAGAATATGGTCTACGAATTGGTTTGAAGACAAATCTGGCGAAATTGCAAAATTCCAACGTTTCATAGACGGGTTAAAATAGTATAATGGACTCTGCCTTGACGGCGGGTTCTTTGTAAAAGGGGCAAGATATGATAGAACAAAAAATTTATATATATGGCGATGAAAATAAAGAAAATAACAAATTCAAACCATACACGTGGACATTATCCGAATTACAAGAAAGTATTGTGCCAGGGTCATGTATTAATGGATACTATTTAAAAAATGCAAATGCGTTCATATTTACTGGTTCTGGGCAAGACGAACAATGGCGCAAGTGTCAAAATTATAAATATTACGGGCATGAAATATACGCCAGTAATCGTGGTCGCATAAAAGTTAAAATGGATAAAGACATAATAATATGTGACCTTTGTGAAGAAATAGCCCCCAAAGACAAAATAACCTATAAATTGTTTAAATCTTTACATAAACGAAAACATATTGGTTGGTTGCGGGCCAAAATACCAAATAATACGCGTTGCCTGGGGGGATATGTTTACCAAATGGTCGCTGATGCGTGGTTGGCGGATAAATATACCAAGGGTAAAGAAATTCACCACATTACAAATGATGGCTATGACAACAGACCCGAAAATTTAATCATATTAGACAGTACGACGCATCATAAAATAAATCATAATAAATACGTTGATTGTTGTTATTGGCCCGGCAAATATGATAAAAAGTTAGGGGTGTGATATGGCGGATTTGTTCTTTGGAATACCCGATAATAGTGTTATATATCTCGATACTTCTGCGGTGAATTTTCTTTGTGACAATTTATCTCTTAGAGATGCTGCTGCAACAAAATTATATCACGCACGTAAAGGTACAAGATTTTATATATCATCAACAGTTATATGGGAGATATTGTCGACTAGAAATGACGAACAACGTGAATTACTTATAGCTTTTATGCAGAATCTTTGTTATGAAAAGTTAATTAATTCACCCAGTGAATTCATATTAAATTATATAAAAGCAGGGTGTCCTTTAGAGGGAACGCCTTATGATTTTCATTCTAAACTACATATTGCAAATGTGTGGACGGGTATAGTAAACGATAAAAATCGAACATTTTCTGATTATGCTGTAGAAAATATGGGAGATCGGTCTTTTATAAATATGGTTCGAGAGTTTATTAAAGATTTTAATCAAAGTGTAATATTAGAAGGCACAAAATCAGATCCTTTTGTCTGGTTGGTAGAAGCAGATGAAAATGATGATGCGTATAGCATACGATGTAAAAAATTGGCATGGTTGATGATACTGCTTTTATTGGTGGCAGAATTAGATTTTGATCCGGGCCCTGTAAAAAATTTCTGGAACAGATTAAGAATTGAGTCGTCCTTGGAGCGTTTGTTATATTTAAAGCGGAATCTGCCGATCCTTGTAACGCGCGGTCCTTTTGCACTTATGGCAAATTTAGCTATTAATCAAATTGGTAAAAATGGCAGTATTAATAGAGGAATTATATTGGATGTGTATCATGTAATAAATTTAACATATTGCGATGTGTTCTTTACAAATGATGAGGGGTTCAGGAAACTCAAAGAAAATTTTGATCATCCATTGATGGATAGAATACACATTATTAAAGATTATACGTTTTCAATGCATGATTTGTTCTAATATATGTTTGTAAATAACACTTAATTTTTAACGTGTTTTCTTAATAACAATGGGTGTTTTGGGTAGCAAATAGTTATCAACAAACGCCAAAGTAAAAGAAAAAGGAATTCTGTTGAATTCCTCGAATTTCTTGGCTCGCGTGTATAAACATCGGTCGTACAAAAGCCCAGAGGGTGGATATGGTGTCTTTACACTTACATTAGACGAACAAGGTAACATAAAAAGACTGGATTTAACAGCGGCTGAGTTATATTCGTTAGAGCCAGCATATGAAAACAATGTAATCAAGAGAACATATCAAACTCTGTTGGATAATATACCCAATTGTAAAGTATCTTTTTTTACAGAATCTAATACCAAAGTTGAGTATTTTGGGGTATGCCCCATAAGAGGATTATTGGATAATTTCTGGGGACTGGCGAACTTAGACAATGTTCCAGAGCATTTTTGCTTCGTTTACGATTGGTCTGGTAATGTACGTGAGGCCACAATGAGTACCCCAAACACCAAAATACCTGTCGATTTCGTATTTGTTGATGAAACAAACAGGGTTAAAAAGATTCATAAAAATGCGAAACCTTTGTCCAAAGATGTCATAACGTGTCCAGATACAGCTTTTGCGGTAGAAATGAATTCGGGGCAATGTGATAAAAATCATATAAATGTTGGAGATTTGGTGGAAATTACCGTAAAATCATAATAACTACTTGTTTGATCGATTTTGTGTATTCATGATTGATAAACAGATCTCCGAAAAGATTAAGAAAGTGTTTAGTCAATCTACACGAATACAAAGCATAGTAAGATAAAGGTGCCAAACGGCACCTTTCTAATCCTGTAGTCCTGATATGCTTTTTTGGTCCATAGGCTGCCATCACCAATCGTCCCCGCGTTTGTTGGTATGTTTTCTTAACAATTATTATTTAATATTTTTCTTGTATTCATCACCCCATGCAGCCATGGCATTCAACACAGGCGATAAAGTCGCACCCAACTTAGTCATGCTGTATTCAACGCGTGGTGGAACTTCTGGATAAACTTTTCTGGATACCAAACCTTTACTTTCTAATTCACGCAGGTTGTCCGTCAAAACCTTTTGACTGCATCCAACACTGCGTTGTATTTCTTTGAACCTTTTTGTGCCAGTTAGTAAATCACGAATTATCAAAACTTTCCACTTTGTGCCAATTAACATCAACAAAGTTGCCACCGGGCATTCTGGTAAATCAGATTTTTTCATATTATTTTCCTTTGTTTTACACAATAGTATCTTTTATGATAGTATGTTATAAAAATGTGCCTACTTTACAAAATGTTTATAATAGTATAAAATAAATGCGCATAGAAATAAAGGAGAATTTTATGGCAAAATATTCATCAACAAATTTTGGAACAATGGCAGATGTTGCAAAGACAGAATACGGCAAGGCATTTTTACACGATGCACTTGGCTTAACCTCTGCAGAAATTTCGGTTAGTGTTATGCCGGCTGGGGCAAAATCACCATTTAATCATATTCACAAACAAAACGAAGAAATCTATATCTTTTTAACTGGTAACGGCACATTTACGGTCGATGATGACAAGATTGAAATTAAACCAGGAACTGCTATTCGTGTTGCAACTGGGGCGAAACGTGCGATGGAAAATACAGGCGCAACTGAAATGCAATATATATGTATCCAGGCAAAAGAAAATTCGCTGACACAATTTGCCTTTGCCGATGCCGAGGTTTGTTAAGGTGTATTAAAAACAAGGTGCCAAATGGCACCTTTTTAATTCTGTATTTCAGATATACTTTTGTCGCATAATTTTGCATAGATCGGTTTATCTAAACCGTATGCCTTTATCAGTGCGCTGGGTTTTTGATTACACCACAGATCACGATAGGAAACAACCCCGTTTTTAATCGTTTTTATCAAGCCACTGGGCAGTTCGGCACGTCCGATGCACGAAGACAGGTAAACAAAACATTCGTCGTTGTCGGCCAGATTTTCGCACGCCAAGATACGAGCATAAACATTAAGAGTCAAATCTGCTTTGCTGGCATCCTTTGTCCATGGAGAGCCACCACCAATCGGACAAGCAGTGGAATAAAAGTCACACGCCAATTTACGTCCTGTAATGCCACAATCTGCGATGGAGCCATGATATGTATAACGTCCGGTGCCATTTATGATAATGTGCGCTGGCTTTTCACCTAGGACAGAAATCACAAAATCCGTCAGATCTTCATCGTGCAGCATCGGTATTGCCACGATAGCGGTTTCAATCTTATCGTCATTCAATGTGATTTGTGTCTTGATATCTATGCCAAGATTATCGGATTGACGGGCTTTATCATAAAGGGCTTTATTCAGCTTTCGGGCCAAATACAATTCCCGATTTATCTTGCCTTCACCTTGGCAGGCATAGCCAACAAACACACCTTGGTCACCCCAACCATCAGCAACAACCCCACGATTGATATCTGCGGATTGTACGCCAATTAAATTGGTAACCTTTATTTGCGCTGGGTTAATGGCCAAATCGCCCCATATTGATGCATATCGGTCATCATATCCGATGTCAGCAAGGGCGGCCTTAACATAGGCGGTCAAATCACCGAGTGGGGCAGAGGTAGTCACTTCGCCACCAAGGACGACATTGTTGTCTTTTATCAAGACTTCAACTGCATATTTGACCTGTGGGTCTTGTTCTATTAACCGATCCAAAATGTAACTGGAAATGTAATCGGCGACTTTATCTGGGTGTCCAAGCGACACCGCTTCTGCTGTTCTTTGCATAATTCACTCCTTTGGTTTTTGCAATAAGAACCAAAGGTGGATTCATATAGCTACCAACACAGGCACAAAAGTGCTGTGCAAAATGCGGCATAAAGTATAGGAAAAATTGCATATTACAAAACTCCTTGTTTAGTCCATTTAAAGGTAGGACAAGTCAGGTTAAATCCACCTTGATTGATCTATATTATACACCCCCTTTTAGAAATAATCAAGGGGTGTAAAATTGGTAGTTATGGACATACCGCGTATGAAAATATATGATTTTATAATCAATAAATTGCCATTTAGAGCCATTTCAGTATAGATTTGTTAAAAATCTTAACACTTATGAAACATTAAAAAATCCGCAGAAATCTGCGGAAATCTTGGCTCGCGTGTATAAACATCGGTCGTACAAGAGACATCTTAGATTTACTTAGCTTGGGTAAAAGTATTGAAAAGATTTTGCAGCGTTATCC
>CACZUL010000006.1 GCA_902784285.1 uncultured Pseudomonadota bacterium
ATTATTCCATCAATAATATATATCAATCGGAACATCGTGACCAGTACAGAAATCTATAAAGAAATTCACAAAAGCGCGAACCTTGGGCGATTCGGCAATTTCGGTTCTGCACACGCATTGCGTTTCCATTTCAAATTCAAAATCCAGGTTTTTTAGGCAAACCAAATTCTTGCTGCTTTCTTCAAACCATGATGGGAAAACCGTAATACCATCACCATCATTAACCAAACGATATATCAACGCCAATGAATCAGATGTGGTATTAAGGTGTTTCGCCCTTTTGATAATACTTTGAACCTCTGACAAATTCATATAGCGGATAACCATACACAAATTATGATTTTCCAATAAATCGTTTATGTTTTTTGGGACACCATGTTCTTCTAAGTATTTCTTACTGGTATAAAATTTTAAATGCGTTTTAAATTTGAATAAAACCGTACCATGAATATTCGGATGCAATTTTGGTTTAACAATTAATATATCCATATTTGATATATCCGGTTCCTTTCTCATTAATAATTCCAAACGAATTTTAGGATATTTTGCATAAAAGTCGGACAAATCTTTTAAAATATAACTGCCAAACAAACCTTCTTCGGTCCAAACGGACATAGATCCAGATAAAGCCTCCATATCTACAAAATTTTCTGAAATTTTATTCAGCAATTCTTCTATTGCACAGATATCATTATATATCATCTGGGTAGAATTTGTTGGTTGGCTGCCATCAAAATTTCTGTTGATAAGTTTAGTATTAAACCTGTCTTCTAAATCCTTGACCAATTGGGACAAGTTGGAATTTTTAATACCGTTTTCACCGGCCGCGATTTGAATACTGCCCTTATCAACAACTTCTTTAAGCGCCAATAATTCTTTTAATAAAAGTATCTTGGATTTCAGTGTCGACATGTCTGCATCCTATACGAATAAATACCTTTGTAAACAAAAATATTTATTCATAGATACATTTTACAAAATCTTCCAGGTTTTTCCCCGTAGAATTTAATATCTTGGCTATACTGTTTGTCGAAGGCCACCGTGGCTGACCATATTTCGACCAACGCTTGCTTTTATTAAATGTTGTCGCATCCAAACCGGAAAATCTTGCCAAACCAGAACAAGACATATTATGTTGAAACGCGAAAGTATCGATTGCATGCCATATATCTTTGTGTGTCATATAAAACTCCTTTGGTTGTTACGATATACATTATATCTATTCCCAGGAAAATTGTTTTATCCTATTTTTATAAGTGGGATATCTAAAAAAAGGTATCGCAATATTAACAAAATTTTGTATATACCGGTTTTCTTGGGTTTTTATATCATAAAATTTCTATACTAGGAAAGAATACCATGGTCAAATCATAGGAAACTTATCAGAAATATACCATATCAAACCCCGAACATATTATACAGAACACTTTCACGATTTCCAAAAATATGATAAAATTTAGACTGATCAGCGGAGAGTTAAAATGCCACAGAAAACATTTGATAAAATCATTACAAATGAAAAAATCGACACCCGTAAATTGACGCGCGCACGACGGATTATGTCCAAATTATACCAAGAATTACCGACTTATATTGCGCGTGGGCATGGGCCGTTCTTGGCGGCGATATATGATGAACGCGGGCATTTAATTGCACAGGCCGCAAATACAGTTATAAAAAGTAAATGCAGCCATAATCACGCCGAAATGAACGTTCTTCGTATGGTGGAACGGGTATTAAAAACACACGATCTGTCGAGCCGTAATCTATCACTGTATGTTACATCAGAACCATGTATGATGTGTTTGGGCGGAATCATGTGGTCTGGGATCAGTGCGGTTTATTATGGCGTTCCATCCGAATCAGTTGAATCCATCACTGGGTTTGACGAAGGTTTTAAACAAAACTGGATTAATGAGTTCAAACGCAGGAAAATCACCGTATACGGTAATATAGAATCCGCTATTGGTGAACAAATTTTACGTGAATATATAAAACAAAAACGAATCGTTTATAAACCAAAACGTTCCTAAATACCGCACGATGGCATTTGAAAATCAGCGCTTTTTGTGATATAATAACGGCGTGAAACATAATATAAAAAATCTTTTATGCATATTAACATTGTTGTCGCCGGTGCCCATTTACGCCGAGTTTTTTTTGAAACCCACATCGTTTCCAGGAACGTCCCAAGATTTAAGTTTTACAGACAGATACGCCCTTGCAGAAGCCGGATACAAACCATTTGAAGGTTTAACATCATACGAAATATTAAACATTATGTACACAGACCAAGGCATTAACGACCAATTATTGGAAGACGAAGCACTTGCAGAAGAAGAGCCAGAAGATATATCGGATGACAACAATTATGTGTACACAGATTTTTTCTCTAATTATGATAATGAAATGTATGACACGCCACCACAATCATATATTAATATACCTAACTATGGTAATTACGGATTTACAAATAACGGGGCCGGATATTGCCGACAAACCGCCCCACATATTCCGCAAAATCAAAGTATTCCAATTGGCAAACCGGTACTTGAATCTGATTATAAATACTGTTCTGGGTACGGTGTTCGCAAGATGAAAACGGCAACAGGTTGGCAAAACGATAACCATTATGGATTTGATATCGGATGCAGTTTGGCGCACTTTGACAAACCTGTTTTTACACCGGCCGATGGTATAGTTGAACGCGTTCAACCAAATCGCCGCGGGTCATCAGCTGGTAATTATATTGTCATAAATCATCAAAACGGGTTTAAAACTTACTATATGCACCTAAATACAATGTTGGTTAAACGGGGCCAAAATGTTTCTGCAGGGTGCCAAATCGCAACAATTGGACATACGGGCGGCGCAAAAATTAACAAAGAATCATTTGCAAATGTAAATTACCCCACCATGGGCCAAAGGGCTTCACATCTGCATTATCAAATATACTATACAGGCCCATTGACATCTGTTACTGGGCCGAACGGACGCACAATTCCTATTGTTCATAAATTCGGTGGCCACCAATCAATCGACCCGGCATATTTTATGGGTGTTAAATAATTTCAGATATATAATTAGAATATTTTAATGGGTCGAAACCGTGTATAAATGCTCCCCAACAGAAAAACATGCGCGCTCGTATAAAAATGGTTTTCCATCCTTATTTATTTTAACATGCCGACAATCATCAATAACTGAAACATTTGTTGCCATAATCGAACCCGCAGGTGCTTTTTTGATTGTATCTATTAAACCCGCAATTTGTTCTTTATCGGATGCTTGTGCACCAAACCCCGCGACCAAACAAATTGCGATACATAAAAATATTTGTTTTATTTTTCCCCCATACAAATATCGAATATTATATCATATTATTTGTACAAAATAAATTTTAAAACCGCCCGTTTGGGCGGTTGCTTATTTTTTCTTGCGTGGTTCAATACATTCGCCATCACCCTCTTTCGGACAACATGCGAATTTCATTTGGGAAACCTCTTTAAATTTTTCACCATCACAACACCCATACCGATTTGGTTTAGAACCATCATCACATAAACCTTTGGAACGATTTTCTTGAATTTTTTCCTGTTCTGCTACCAATTCTTCCGGTGTTTTTTCAATAACAACCGGTTCTGGTTCCGGGGCAACCTGCTCTTCTTCTACAACTGGTTCTTCTTCAACCACGACATCTTCAATATATTGAACCGGGTTCACATTTTCATAGTTATGAACTGGTCTACGCCGTGCGCGCGCAGCACATTGTGTACGTTGCCGCCCCAGCATATATTCTAAATCAGCCGCCAATTCAGGATATGCCTTGACATCTTCGCGCAATTCTTCGACACGTTGATTTATATCATCGCACGAAAGACGCGCCACGACCGCACGCGGTGCGGGCACTTCTTCAATGGCACCCTCGTCTTCAACTAACTCGGTTTCGAAAATATCTTCTTCGACAAAATCATCAACCCCATCTTCGGCAAACACCGGGGAACACACCAACGCAGTGATTATACCTATTATTTTTATATTCATTTTACCCCCTTGTTGTGATTATTCTTCGATAACCCGTTGCAACTCCAATATAAAATCAATTCCCGGATTGACCAACTTTTCAACTTTGTTCAAGTATTTTTTCGCTTCGTTCTGCATTTGTAATTTTTTATAGGTATTCACGGTTGTCCGAATTTCATTATTTCCGATTTCCCTCTCGTCAATACGTACACCTTCGGCGATTTGCAACTCGTCCAATGCCTTTTTCGTATTTACTTCTTTGTTTCCCGGGCAACCATCTTCAGCCATTTTTGAATATATTTCGGCATTATTCAAATGACAATTAGCATTGCTGCACCATTCTTGAATACGTTCACGCAATGTTTTTTCTATGACAACGCACGGTTCTACTTCTTCATATTCATATTCAACAGAATCATCAAAATCATCAAACGACTTTTTACTTTTATTATTAACTACGCGCAAATTCTCTGCTATTTCAATTTCAGACTCAACCAAAGATTTATACTTTTCAACATTTTCTGAACACCCGACCTTTACCAATCGTTCATAAACCCTGGCATTTGCATCATGCTTCTCGTCTGCGTCCCAATTGCCATTATTTATGCGTCCATTTATATTTTCTAATAAAGCCTCTTCCAGCAAACGACACGGTGGAACATATTCATCTTCTTGTGCTACATTTGCCTGTACGCCAGAATCCGCCGTATTGACGGGTTTGTTACCCCAATGTATCGCGCCAACCATAACTCCACAGATAAATATTCCAATTAACACCGACCACGATAGTATTCTGTGCTTTAATGAATAATGATTATTCGTATCTTTTAAAGATTTCATTTTTCTCTCTCCTTCCTTTATCTTTGTTACTTAACTATACCATTTTTTATAGTGATTTGTCTATCGGCACGGTTAGCCAGCGACATATCATGTGTAACAAACAACATCGCCATTTTATTTTTGCGCACCAAATCCAACAGCAATTCAAAAACTGCGATTGCGTGATTCGGATCCAGGCTGCCCGTGGGTTCGTCGGCCAATAATATATCAGGTGTATTTGCCAACGCGCGTGCAACGGCGGTTCGTTGCTGTTCTCCGCCGGACATTTGTCCCGGCAAATGGGATGCCCGATGGGCAACATTTGCCGATTTCAAAAGTTTCATCGCACGCGTGCACGCAGAATCTTCCGACACACCATTTGCCAACATCGGCAACATAACATTTTCCAATGCGGTAAAATCAGACAACAAATTATGCCGTTGATAAACAAATCCCATTTTACGACGACGAACCATTGTCCGCATTTCATCGTTCATTGCATGAACTGGTGTGCCACCGACCAAAATACTGCCCCCGGATGGTTTATCCAATAAACCAACACACTGCAATAATGTTGATTTACCGGACCCCGATGGTCCAACCAATGCGATAATTTCCCCACGATGCAAATCAAACCCGCCACCAGTTAAAATATGCAAAGGCTGGCCTCCTTCTATAAAGGTCTTTTTAATATCACGCACCGAAAGAACGACTTCGCCCCGTTTTGCTCGTGATAAAGAATTTAATATCGATGCCATTTACATATTTCCTTTTATTCGTTTCTCAACACCTCTACTGGGTCAGTGTTCGCCGCCTTCCATGCCGGATAAATTGTTGCCAAAAACGCCAATGCAATTGCCAAAACCGCAATTCCCAAAACCGTCAAAAATTCAACTCGTGATGGCAATTCAGACAAATAATACAATTCTGCCGGGAATAAATCACGTCCTGTTGCCCATTGGAAAAATTTGCGAATCGGTTCTATATAGATTGCAACGACCACCCCTAATATAGTTCCGAATAATGCGCCAATAACACCTATACTGGTTCCCGACAAAATAAATATTTTCATCATAGAACGACGCGAAACCCCAAAAGTTCGCAAGACAGCAATATCTTTAGATTTGTCTTTGACCAACATAACCAACGAAGACACAATATTAAATGCCGCCACAATCACAATCAGCATCAAAATTAAAAACATCACATTTGTCTCGACCTGTAATGCGCCGACAAAGCCCCGGTTTAAATCACGCCAATCACGCACCACATACCCATCGGGCAAGGTTTCAATCAAAGCTTCACGCACAACTGTTGTATCTTCGGGATTTTTCAAGAACAAATCAATATGTGTTACCGCATTACCCAAGTTCAGGTATTTTTGTGCTGTTTCCAATGGCATAAATATATAACCCGAATCATATTCATACATTCCCATAAAGAAAGATGTCATCACCGGATATGACATAATCCGTGGCATCGTTCCAAACGCAGTTGGCGTTGCCCCATTTGCCGAAACCAACGATACAGTTTCACCCATATGTACATTTAAACTACGTGTTAAAGAAGCGCCAGCCACCAATTCCCCATCACGAATTTCTGATAACGGCTTGCCATAAACACGCGTTCCGCGAGAAGTTTTATCCGCCAAATCAGACATCCTTATTCCACGTACCATCGCACCAGTATTATTACCACGCGCGGTAACCATAACCTGGCCTTCGGCAATTGGAACAATTGAAGACACCGAACGAGCAACCGTTTTACTGTCCCGCATTTTTTCAATCAAAAAATCATAATCGGCGATTGCCCCATCTTGGTGATAAACAACAACATGTCCGTTCATACCCACAATTCGCGACAACAAAGTATCATGAAATCCGCCCATTACAGACATCACAACAATCAATGTGGCCACACCCAACATTATACCAATCAACGACACCCACGACACCACAGAACCAAACCCACGCCGCCGGGCACCCAAATAACGAAAAGCGATTTTTCTTTCTAACTTTGTGAACATCATGTTCCCTATTCTATCATGCCAAATCAATCACGCAAGTAATTCCGTAATGCATCACCAACCAATTGTGGTTCGTCTGGTATATCGGCCGGATTTACAATAGAAACTATTCTTGGCGACATAAACACAACCAATTCTGCAAACGGACTTATCAATGTTTCCGGCGTTGTAACAAATGAATGTGTTGGGATACCAATTATAACATAATTATCTCCGATAGTGGACGGAATTGTAAACGACGAAAGTTCACCCTTGCTGGTCCGCAACACAATTTTTGCATCTATTTTTTTACGTCCGGCATAATCCCCATATTTTGCGGCCGCCCCAACAATTAAATCTGTTTCTATACGTTCTTCTTTACTGCACTGTCCAATATCAAACCTTGATTGCCAACCATCAGGAACGACAAAATGTCCCTGGGATATAAGGACCACATTTGCCTGTTGCGACAAAAATTCTTGAAGCGTTTTTGAATTTACCTCAGGTCCAACAACCAAAGCCCGTCCAACAACACCTGGCACCGACATTTTAATATTCTTTTCGCCGAATGCCGGCAGCATGTTCATCCAAATAATCGGATTATCAGTGCGCGGATATACGCGATACACATCCATATCCCATGCCAAGACATATTTTTTTGATGCTATATCTGCAATAATACGAGAAACTTCGCGTTCAGTTTGATAATTTCCTTCGAACACAACGGTTTTATCCGCCCAATCCACAACCAGATTCCGAACATCTGCGCCATGCATCGCATCCAACAAAGCCATTATAATATCTTGATCGGCCGGCATTTTTATTAACCACTTTGCACGATTCGAAAGTTTTATTTCGCCACCGGCGGCATCATACGAATAATACATACGCCCCAGGCGCGCAATTAAATCAACTGTATCTGCCAAATTTCCAGATGCCACAGAACCAGATACTTTTTCATATCCCGGTTCTTCTTCAACAATGGCGATATCAACACCTTCTAATAATTTATTAAGTGCATTCGCCACGGTTTGTTTTCTAAAATCATAATCCGACACATTTAATTCAGGCAAATCATCCCCACGGTCCAAGCGCACCATTTCAATTTTTTCATCGGGCACAACCGACACAACCGATTGGTTATCCCAATTTACAGTGCATCGCCGTGGCAATTCAATTGAAAAACGCCGCGCTGTATCGGTTGTCAATGCCGCCTTTTTCGGAAAAATCGGCACAGAGTTATCATCTATGACCAAATTATCAATAACCTGAACGGTATCGTAATATATTGTTTCTTTATTTTGGTCGTCGCGCATGCACGCCCCCAACAAGAAACATCCAATAACCAGAACTAAATTTATTATCTTTTTCATTTATATTCCCCGGGTTATATGTTCATCGTCTTTTCAAATTCTTCAAGTGTCATTTCATATATCGGTTTTTCCGAAGGTGTTGTCATACTGCGCACATGTTCAAATTGTGCACGAAACCGTTCCAACACAGAAACAACCTCTGGCGATATATCTTTGGTTGATTTTACCAAACGTTCACCATATTCTACAACAAATTCTAATACATCCGCCGCAAAAAAACGACCAACATAATTTTCTATTGGAATTCCGCCTTTGGTAATGCATATTGCCGACATAGTCTTTGCGGTCTGGTTATAGTAATTTGCCAACTTGATAAAGTTCTGAACGGTTATCGCCATCTCTTTTCTCCCGATATATTTTTATACATTATAAAAACTATTGCCACCAAAACGCAATTAAATTATAATAGTAAACATGAGAATGTTAAAAATATTTTTATTTGCCGGTTTATTCGGGCTTGCAGCATGCACATCCCCCAACGGGGGCAGTATTGATGACGCAACTATTTTGAATTGGGAAAACGAATCTGTAACAACAGAACAATTTGTTCGCGACCACAAGGCATGTTTGGGTATAACTCAACCGTCATATATGCCACGTTCACGCCTTGCCAAATTGCTTTCCCCGAATCAAAGTACCCGCATGCCCGATTGGGACGGTCTTTGGGTAACATTTCAATCAAATGAGTATCGTGATGTCGGGCAACGCGCATTACTATCTGTTCCACGAAATACAACCTCTAAATCTGTTGGTTCATATCGGAAATGCATGTTTCATCGTGGGTATTTGTTGCGCGCAATATAAATTTTTTTCGGGCCCGCTTTTACATTTAATATAAAGTATGTTATAATATGCCGTATGAAACGTAACCTTTGGTTTTGGCTTTATTTTGTTGCCGCCATTTTATTGGCGATATACTTTGCGACACGTATTATTATGACATTTATGGGATATGGGCCAATATCGACGGTACGCAATGTGTCTATATCTGCGGACACAAATAACAAAGATTTAACTCAAATGGTTGCGGCAACGGGAATTTCGCCTGGGACACATGCTTATTCTGTAAATCTTGATTTAATAAATGAACGCTTGTTACAAACACCTGGGGTTCGCGAATCGGCGGTTCGGCGTTTACCAAATGGGAACCTGTCTGTACGTGTCCACCTTTACCGCGCTGTGGCGGGTTGGACCGATGGAACATATTATTACCCACTATCTGCGGACGGCACTGTTGTTAACAAACCATCCGAAGAACGCAAACCTGGTGTCGTGATATTTCGTGGTCCGGTCCCAGATGACATATCTGAAATAACCAAGGCGGCGACCAACCTTATCGATGATTTAGATTATATGGAATGGATTGATAACCGGCGTTGGAACATAATGACGAACGATGGGTTGATGGTTATGTTGCCCGAAGAAGATCCTGTATCCGCTATTGGTTCTTTAATTGTGCTAAACAAGAATCATAATATATTGTCTAAAAAAATAAGAACTATTGATATGCGCGACAGTGCACGAATTTTGGTAAAATAATATGAATATGCTGGATTCGGCTTTTTTGTGTGTTGATATTGGCGCGTGTGGTGTCCGCGGGGTGGCCCACCGTATTCGTAATGCGGAAATTTATCGATCTGCATATTATTCAGTGGACGATTTTGATACAGTATTTGCGTTAAAATCTGTAATCGATGAATTAGAAAAACAACTGGGAACGCATTTTGGGTCTGCGTACATAACTGGGGATTTTGGCCCGTCGTATTTTAAGATGTCTGCAAAAAATACAGTCTGGCCGAATGACCATAAAATAACCCCCCAAGATATAAAATCACAAATATCAGAAATTGAAGCCCCAGACGGTTTTTATCCAATGCATATTATTCCATTGCGATATGACACCCCAAAGATTCGGAATATGTTATCACCAATCGGGCACAGCGACAGACAATTAATATCCGCCTTTTCTGCGCTGTTTTTTGACGGGGAATATATGCAAAAAATACTTGGAATTCTGCGACATGCACACATCCAGGCGACTGCTTTTTTTACACCGCACTTTCTTTGGAATTGCATGTTGCGTGAAAAACAGCAAACGGTGATGTTCATCGATTTTGGTGCCGAAAATACGACAACATCTATTTGGACTGACCGTGGACCGGTATGGTACAATGGTCGTGCCGTTGGTGGAAATGATTTAACAACAGAAATATCAACGCGGCTTGATATACCATTTGGTGAAGCCGAACGTATAAAGCGCGGTGTTGCAAATTTAAAATCAAATGAAATGGCACGCTTTAGTCCGGCAGATTCTGCATATGCGTTTTCTTGTGCCGATGTAAACGAGATTGTTACACCTTTCTATAATAATTTGTTGCAAGAGATAAAAAATAATTGTGCTGAATATATAGATAAATATTCTTTGACCAAAATTGTTATCGGTGGCGGTGGTGCACGTATAAATGGAATTGAAGAATTTATTACATCTGCATTTAATAATATACAACTGATAAAAAAAGATACCGATTGGACTGTACGCACATTGGCAAATTATATATGGGAATGCGAATTACCGCGCCGCCAGGCATATATTGCGCGCGCCAATAAAATACAAAATCGGGTTGATAAAATATTCAGATTATTTCATCGCCATCGCAAACCACGTAAACGCCAAATACCAATATTACCAAGTACACTGTGCTTTGATATGACACGTCCCGAAACATATACAATGTTCCAAACAGGTGGTATTTCGGCAATTCATGTTGATATAATGGATGGTCTTTATGTGAACCGTATCGCAGGCGGAATAGATGAATTACGGCAAATTCGCGCATCATGGGGCGGGCATTTACATGTTCATCTTATGACCGATGCGCCGGCCGAATGGGCACGCAGTGCAATTGATGCTGGTGCAGACACAGTTATATTATCAACAAATACATCGGGGTTGCGTGCGGCGGTACAAATTGTACGCCATGCCGGAAAACGCGTTGGTATCGCACTGAACCCTGAATCATCTGTATCTTTATTAAAAACGATTCTGCGTGATTTAGATGAAGTTATGATAATGGCGGTATCCCCCGGTGCCCCAGGTCAAGAATTTAATCGCGATGTATTGCACAAAATAACGGTGTTAAATACGACCCGTAAAAAATATGGATTAAAATTTACAATATCGGTTGATGGTGGAATAAATGCGGAAACGGCGCGTCTATGTTGGGCCGCCGGTGCCGATGCATTGGTAAGCGGTTCATACCTTGCAAACGCTCCTGATTTTCCACTTGCAATTTTGTCTCTAATGCCACCTGAAAAGCAGTAAGAATTATCTTATTACTATTTTACGCCCTGATTCATACTCGGATATATCAATATGTATCGTGTCTTTTGGCAACCTAGATTCTGCTATATCCGGCCATTCTATAAGCGTTATGTCATTTTGTATTGCGTAATCCAAACCGATTTCGACCAATTCTGCAACATCAGTAATTCTGTATAAATCAAAATGTGAAATCTTGGTGTTGTCCCCGGCAATGTATGTTTGAACCAATGTAAATGTCGGACTTGGAACGACAGTGTTTTTTCCGCAAAGCGTTTGAATTATTGTTCGTGCGATTTCACTTTTCCCGACCCCCAAATCACCATGCAACGCAATTGTTACAGGAGCATGCAAACCGCCCGCAAATTCACGTGCAAATTCACGTGTTTCATAAATATCTTTTGTTATAACTGTTTTCATATTTCACCTATTCTAATACCAACAAATCATCTTCCATTTTACGAATTGCATCACGCAATTCTGCCGCGGTTTCAAAATCCAAATTTTCGGCCGCTTTGCGCATTTTTTGATTCATTTGTTTTATTTCACGTTTCATTGTTTCTGCATCCATTAAACCATCTTTGGTATACAAAAATCTATGTTTTTTATCAACCTTTTCTTGTTTTTCTGTAACTTCATCAAAAACCGCTTTTGAAACAGTTTTTGGTGTAATTCCATGCTCTATATTATATGCCTTTTGTTTTTCACGACGGCGCGATGTTTCAGAAAGTGCCGCATCCATAGAATCCGTTATAACATCGGCATATAAAATCACGCGCCCATTTGCATTACGCGCTGCCCGTCCAATTGTTTGAATAAGTGAACGCGTAGAACGCAGAAAACCCTCTTTATCTGCATCCATAATGGCAACCAATTCGCATTCTGGGACATCCAAACCTTCACGCAGCAAATTTATACCCACCAAAACATCAAATTTTCCCATGCGCAAATCACGTAATAATTCTATACGTTCCAAAGTTTCAATATCACTGTGCAGGTAACGCGCACGCACACCATTTTCAACAAAATAGTCCGTCAATTGTTCCGCCATTTTTTTGGTCAGTGTTGTTACCAACGCGCGCCCTTTAATAGATTTTATTTCACCCAACAAATCATCAACTTGATTTTTAATTGGTCGCACGAAACATTCTGGGTCCAACAGTCCAGTTGGGCGAATAACCTGCTCTGCTACAATTCCGCCCGATTGGTTTAATTCCCATTCTGCGGGTGTCGCCGACACAAATATTGTTTGGGGTCGCATTGAATTCCACTCGTCAAAAGTCAATGGACGATTATCAACACACGAAGGAAGTCTAAATCCATATTGCGCCAATGTTTCTTTTCGCGCCCTGTCCCCGCGCGACATTGCGCCGATTTGTGGCACTGTAACATGACTTTCATCTATAAATAAAATTGCATCCTTTGGCAGGTATTCGAACAATGTAGGTGGTGGTTCGCCCGGTTTGCGCCCTGATAAATATCGTGAATAATTTTCAATTCCGCGACATGTTCCGGTTGATTCCATCATTTCAATATCCATATTCACACGTTCACGCAACCGTTGTTCTTCGACATATTTCATATTTTCGTGAAAATACGCCAACCGTTCATTCAAATCAGAACGAATTTGCCCAATTGCCTGGACAATAGATGGCATAGGGGTCGCATAGTGCGTATTTGGATACACAACAACACGGTCCAATTTAAAAAGTTTTGCCCCAGTTAATGTATCAAATTCCCAAATTTCTTCTATTTCATCACCCCAAAAAGAAATCTTCCAAGCCCTATCCTGGCTGTGTGATGGAAATATATCCAGTGTATCACCACGCACACGAAAATCACCACGTGCCGGTGCTATATCATTTCTTTTATATTGAATATCGACCAATTCACGCACAATATCAGATATTCCCATCATATCACCCGTTCTTAAAACAAGTTTCATTTCTGAATATTGCTCTGGTGTGCCAAGTCCATATATAGAAGAAACCGAAGAAACCACGATAACATCCCTTTCTTCCAACATTGCCCGTGTCGCGCTGTGCCGCATACGATCTAACTGTTCATTTATAGATGCATCTTTATCAATATATGTATCTGTTGTTGGAACATACGCTTCGGGTTGATAGTAATCATAATAAGACACAAAATATTCCACATGATTATGCGGAAAAAATGACTTCATTTCCGTATAAAGTTGCGCCGCCAAAATTTTATTTGGCGCCATAATCAACGCCGGTCGTCCAATTTCTGCAATAACATTTGCCATTGTAAATGTTTTGCCCGAACCCGTTACCCCAAGCAACACCTGGGACCTACGTCCATCTTTTATTCCAGAAACCAAATCAGAAATGGCGACCGGTTGGTCACCCATAGGTTTATAATTACTTTCAAGATTAAAAATTTTTTTATTCACATTTACCAATATAATCCATTATAATAGAAAAGCAAGGGGGAGAATATATGCTGGTTAAACCACATCATGGGCGCGGAATACTTTGGACAATTATTGTTACGATTGGCATTATTGCCATTGCGCTGTTGGTGGTACCCAATTTCATAAATTTAAATAGATTGCGTACCCACCTTGAATCCGCGATTTTCGCCCAAACGGGTGTAAATGTTAAAATTGCCGGCGATATTAATTTCGGTTTTCTTGGAACGCCGCACCTTACTTCGCATGATATTATAACCCCACACGGTCGCACAAAAACCCTTGCGGTAAATGTTCCGCTTTCTAAATTATTTGATTTAGGGCATGCCGATTTGGATGGTGTTATTACTGTGCATGGCCCGAACATAGATATTGAAACATTATCGATGTTACAATTTAAATACGCAATGGCGGTTAACGATGCTGTATTACACTTTATGGGCAAAGATTATCGTATTGTCCGCGGGCTGTTCCGGAACGGAACCTTTGATGGCCAGGTCAGAACCAGTGAACATAAATACGATATTTCATTTCAAGGTAATAATTTTACGGTAAAAAATAAAAATCTTAAACTGAATATTCGTGGTGAATATTTCCCTTCGGGTGGTGCCACAGGTGTATTAGAGATAAACACAAATAAAATAAATGATTGGTTTGGATTTGACGAACCAAAACTTCTGCACAACATTAAATTAACCGCCAATTTTTATTGGGACGGCGGATATGGTTTTAAATTCATGGACATAGAGGCAAATAATGTTCATGGCGACATTACATTGGAACCAAATGGTTGGCGAACGATTAGATTATATTCCGACAATACGCCTTTTGATTTTTCATTCTTGTCGGACCCAGACAAAATTATGACTGACATGACACTGAATATAGATTTTCATGGCGACCTTGTTTTAAAAAATCGCAGATTTGAGCATGTAAAAATTGACGCTGTTAGTACAAAAGAATATATTCAAATCAACAAAGTTATCGCAGATTCAATATCTTTGACAGGTGGAACCATAGATAAAAATGGCGCCCACGAAATAATTTTTCGCACAATATTGGACGACAAAAAAACAGAATGTCTTTTCACTGGCACCGATACAGATTGGAGATGTGATACATTTACATACGGCGATATATCCGGCAGTATGAAATTCAAAGATAAAACAATTGAAGCAAACATAACATCAAACAAGAACATTGATTTAAAAGAACTTGAATCATACGTCAAAAGATTCGGGGCGAGAAACGCAATAGTCAAATTTAAATTTGCAAACATGGGCGGAACATTCACATTAACCCCACGTGATTCAACAATAAAATACGAATACATTTATGGCAAACCGTTGAAATGGGTAAACACACATATAAAATTATTACCCCAGTTCATGGATGCTATTGGTAACATGACATGGACTGATGAAACATTTACGTTTACCCCAAATACGAACGATTGGTCTTTAACCCTGTATGATAATTTCTTTCACATATCTGGGAATGATATAAAAACGTGGTTTCCACACATAGATTTACGTGCAATCAAAACACAAAAATATACTATGACCGGATTCTATAATTCGCGTGGAGACATATCAGATTTAACACTTAAAATCGGTGATCATGTGTTCACTGGGGTTGCGAATAGTAAATCCATCACTTTGCACACAACAAACCTGAATCCAGATGTATTCTTTACCCAAGACTTTTTTGATAAACACGAAGAAATGGAATTTTTAACAAATGCCCCCATTATGATACCTTTTGATTTTTCAAGTGACATTTATTTAACGGCCGACACATTGACGTACGGTGAAAATAATTACAAGAATTTTGTGTATTCATTAAAATCTGGAATTCAAACATTTTCAATTACAGACAACAATCACGGTAACTTGTTGGCGACAATCGTCAAAGAACATAACAATTACAGCATATTTATACAATTAAGTCGTTTTATTGTAAGTGGCAAATTATTACCTTTGGCATTTCCATTGAACATTGCAGATACATCTGTAACCGCCGAAATACATCTGAATACATACGGCCATATTGCGCATGACATAAAATATAATATGACAGGCCACATGGATTTAACATTTGATGGTGGTTATATCACCGGTATTGGAATTGATAATTTCTATAACAATGCCGAAAACCTTACGCGGTTAAATGTGGAAGATAGAATCATAACCGCACTTGAATCGGGCACAACCCAATTAAAAACTATGCGTGTTATTGGGGAATATAATAACGGTAATTTTATAACAACAGAACCAATCAAGATGTCTATTCGTCATGCAGATGCGGTTGGCGCTTTGGACATCAAAGACAATTTAATGAACGCACGGCTAGATATAAAAATGCGCGCGGTTGCGCCAGATGCGGTAACGGTATCATTAACGGTTGCGCCAAACGGTCGCCGCAAATATTCATTATCTGAATTAACACGATATTTTGACCCGGCCTTTATGCGCAGTTTCATAAAAACCCACGATAAATTCTAAAAAAATATCGCCCGCAAACGCGGGCGAAACTAACCACTTACACTAACACTAATTTTTCTTTCTTACCTGAATATGAACATCCCGCAGTTGTTGTTCGGTAACCTCGTTCGGCGACCCCATCAACAAATCTTGCCCACGTTGATTCGCCGGGAACGCAACAATTTCACGCAAACTGTCGCCATTACCCAAAATTTCCGAAATCAGACGCTCAATACCAAATGCGCATCCGCCGTGTGGTGGCGCGCCATATTGGAACGATGTATACAGACCAGAAAAGTTCTTTTCAACCGCCTCTATCGGATACCCGGCAATTTCAAAGCACTTTTTCATAACATCGGGGTTATAGTTGCGAAGTCCCCCGCTGCAAATTTCCATACCATTTAACACCATATCGAATTGTGCCGCCTTGATTGTAAATGGATCACGCGTAGACAATTCTTCCAATGTAGCAAGCGGATATGAAAACGGATTATGCGTAAATGCGGGCGCGCCCCCACGTTCTTCATCTGGTTCAAAGAACGGAAAATTATCGACCCAACAAAATGCGAAATCGTTTTCGTTAACCAATCCTAAATCAGCGCCCAATTTATTGCGTAACTTGCCTGCCGCCTTGGCTACGGATTCCGGCGCATCGCACACAAAGAACAGAGAAGAATTATCACCCGCGATTTCACGCAGTTTTGCAATGCGTTCCGCATCCAATTTCTTGGCAACCGGACCTTTGGCTTCATCTGCAAACACAATATAGCCCAATCCACCAAGCCCTAATTCTTTGACGGCATATTCACCTAATTTATCAAACCAAGAACGCGGTTTATCCGCACTGTTCGGTGCCGGAATTGCGCGAACAACACTGCCCGCCTCTATCGCGTTTGCAAATATTCCAAATTCTGAACCGCGGAAAATTTCCGTTACATCAGAAATCAAAATCGGGTTACGCAAATCTGGTTTATCGGACCCATATTTCAACATTGCTTCATCAAAAGAAATATGTGGAATTTCCGGATAAACATTTGCGTTTGGTAAAAATGTCCGCACAAATTCTGGCATTACAGCCTCGCCTACGGCCTGAATATCAGACAAATCGACAAAAGACATTTCCAAATCCAACTGATAAAACTCTAACAAACGGTCTGCGCGCAAATCTTCATCACGGAAACATGGCGCAATTTGGAAATAGCGGTCAAAGCCCGACACCTGTAATAATTGCTTGAACATTTGCGGTGCCTGGGGCAACGCATAAAACTTTCCGTGATGTAAACGCGACGGGACCAAGAAACTACGCGCACCTTCGGGCGAATCCGCGGTAAGCAACGGAGTTTGAAATTCTGAAAATCCCAAATCCCACATTTTATCACGCAACCATTTTATCATTTTGTTACGCATCAAAATATTGTGATGCAATTTTTCACGCCGCAAATCCAAGAACCGATATTTATACCGCAATTCTTCACTTGTATCTTCATCACCAAACACCTGGAAAGGTAATACATCGGCGGCGGTCAAAACATTCCAAGATTCAACCTGAATTTCAATTTCACCAGTTGGGATTTTATCATTTACCTGGGACGCATCACGCGCAACGACTTTACCTGTTACTTGTAACACAGATTCCGGACGCACACGTTCCAAATCATCATTTCCGCCGTCCAATACAATTTGTGTAATTCCATAATTATCGCGCAGGTCGATAAAAAGTAAAGACCCATGATCGCGTTTACGATGAACCCAACCAGCAAGGGTAACCGTTTCGCCAACATTTTTAGATGTTAACTCCCCGCAAGTATGCGTTCTATATTTTGATTTCAGTGATAACATTTCTGTTCCCTTTTTATTTCGGGCAACCAAGATTCAAATGATTTTGGCACCCATTGGTTAAACAACTTTTTTCGGGGCGCATATTCGGCTATGCGCGGTGCCACCCGAATTTATCACTTTTTATTTTTGAATTACGGCTCCGTGGTTGTTGGGCACATCATCGCCTTGTTCAAAGAATTCCTTTGGATTCTAGAACCAAACTATTTCAATTGCAAGAAATTATATCATATATTACTTTGACTGATAATATTGCGACTATTACCAAAATCTGATATAATCAAAGCCAACAAGGAAGCAAATAAATGATTTTTCGTAGCCCAGATTACAGTGAAACAACCCCAAACAAAGAATTGGAATCCATAATTAAACATGTCTTTGATTTTGTTACAAAAATCGCCCCCACAACTAAAATCAAACAAATTCAAAAAATAGAAGATAATCTTGCGGTTATTGTATGTGATAACACCTTGGTTCACAAATATTTAAATAACGGGACATTGCAAAATCAAAAATTGACTGCCGCTGCACACTGTTTTTGGACAAATATAGATACAGAAAAAGGTTCTGCGGACCAAGGACTGGCATTTCGGTCAAAAGGTATAGACGAACACAAAATCGCCCATGAAACATTGCATGCGTTTTCTTCAGAACTGGGCAAAACATCAACCGGTGGGTACATAAAACGCGGTTCACATTATGCAACAACAAAGGCAAACTTTATCGACACCATTGAAAACCAAGGCTCTGTATTAAACGAAGCCATCACCGAGGCATTGGCATCGCGTTTTCGGGGAACCGTTGGACCGGGACCTGGTGCCGGATATGGCTCTCTGGTTCTTCTTGCCGACCTTTTAATTGGCGAAAAATTGGAAAACAATTTATTTCTGCAAGATGTGTATTGGGGACTTGGTAATAAATTTGCAAAAGATTTTGATAAAACCGTCCAAACATCCCAGGTAAAATTTACAGATTACTTAAAACCCTTTGTAATCTGTGGAACCCCCGAAGATAATTTAAAATCAGATGATTTGTTACATGGTGCAATTGAATACAACCTTAAAAAAGCAACAAGCACCCAGGAAATCGACCAGGTTTATAAATTCCAAGAAAAAATTATAACATTTTATCGAGACGGGTTCATATCAACTGGCATCGTTGAAGACCAAGATATTGAACGCATGAATAATTTGATACAATTTGCAAATAAAATTTACAAAAAAAGCAAACTTGATATTTTGAACAAAAAGACCAAAAATACCGGAAACACACCATCCGCACGCACCACAACAAGAACCATTTAACCTTTATTATCTGTGATTGTTTCCACGATACCGCTTGATATAAATTTTTGTATGTTCTTGCTGAATTTTTGCAACTCTTAAATCTTTATCCGAAACTGTGCCAGTCAAACTGTCCCCGGTTTTACCAAAATTTTCTTCTAGCCCCGCCCGCGCCAGATGTTTTCTAATGCCGGATTCCCTGTGTTTTAATTCATCGGTTTGTGATTTGCGGACCTTGCGTGTATCGCTTTTTTTTCGCATCACCGAATCCACATATTCAAATTCACCGGTTTTTTCGTCAAACTCACACAACGGTGCCATTGGCGATTCATTACCGTGTTTATCCATCCGAATTTGTAAAGCGTGTTTATTAGACATATTATTTTCTGCCATATTCAGATTTTAATTTAGAAAACAAAATCGTATCCCGGTATACGCCATTTATAAAATGATCCTGACGCAACAACGCCTCTTTGGTATACCCCATACGCCTTGCCACCCCCAAGGATTTAACATTATCTGGATCTATTTTTACTTCAATTCTATTAAAGCCCCAATTTTCAAAGGCATTTTTTTCAAGCAAAATAAATGCGTTGGTCATTATACCGTGCCCTCCGGCTCTTTTATCCAACCAATAACCCACCTCTCCAAAATTATTACTTTTAGACAAATGCACTAATCCAATTCGACCAACAATATTTTTATTCCACAAAACAAACCATTCGGGCGAATCCTTATCCCCCTCTAAAACAGGGATCTCGTCTTCCGGTTTTTTCACAAAGTCTGTCCATTCCAACCAAGGTCTGAATTCGTCCCTATTGGCATCAATAATATCAAATATGATTTTTGCATTTTCAATTGTTGGTGCCAATTTCACCAACTTGATATCTTTACCAACCAATTCAGAAGGAAATGTTTTTATCATAATAACACCTTTAATAAACCGGAAACAAAAACGAACAAACGCAAACCAGATGACGCATTTGTGGTGCCCTAAGCAAGAATCGGACTTGCGACTCGTCCTTACCAAGGACGTGTTTTACCACTAGACTATTAGGGCAATTCCCAAATCACCCCCCGATTATAAGGTAACACATAAAAAAATCAAGAAAAAAGCGCCCCGGCCTATTTTTCTATTTTAACGCGAATATTGATATCTTCCGGAATTTTCGGGGCCGGCATACGCCCTATGCCACCAAACGGCATTTGGGCAACCAAAGTCCACACATCTGGCAAATCGAACATATCACGCACCATTTTATCTATGACTGGATTATAGTGTTGCAAATTTGCTCCGACATCCATGGCCGCCAAACCCGTCCATATAGTGAATTGCAACATACCGTTCGATTGCATAACCCAATCATGAAAATGTTCCACATACATCGGATACGCGCGCCGGGTCTCTTCCACCGCCGCCACATCATAAAAATAGAGTATTGTTCCCGCCCCGGCGGCAAAAGAATCGATTCGTTTGCGTGAAAAACTTTCGCCCGTATATTTCACTAATTCATCATAAACCGCATCCCAGAATTTTTCATGTTGTCCGCCCAATAAAACCATAACACGTTGACTTTTCATATCAAATGCATCTGGCACTAAATGCACAGAATCGCGCACCAAATCAACTATTTTATCCTGGAAAACAGGCAAATTTCTGTTCAAATTATATACAGAACGGCGTTTTTTTATTATTTCAATAAAATTATTCACTTTTTATCCTTTCTTAACGCCTTTAATTTTACTTTATTTTCCGGCGTTATACGATAGGATTCTATGGCTTTTTGAATTGTACGTCCGCGTGTCCAATCATCCAATTTATCCAAATATGATAAAACATCATCAAAATGATTTACGGCGGCGGTCGCAAAATACCATGCACGCATCATATTTATATAGTATTCATCTGATTTTATTTTGGCAACAATATCCATATATTTTTTATCAAATTTATCGTTCATAAAATATCTCATAAGGCACAACACCCCAAAACGCACCGTATAGACGTGTTTCGATTTAATCCATTTTTTGACATATGGTAAAATTTTTTCTGAATTTTTAACAAAAACTTTTGGCGACATCTGGTCACAAGTCGCCCAATTATCAACATACGGTAAAAATTTATCAACCGCCGCAATAACAAAGTCAAAATCACGAATTTCCGATATTATAAACGCGTGCAATTGATTTTCTTCAAAGAAATAATGTGGCAAATCCGCGATAAAATCACTCCAATCACCACTTTTCACAATATTATGGGATATTGCACGCAATTTTGGGGTCCGCACACCAATAAATCG
>CACZUL010000007.1 GCA_902784285.1 uncultured Pseudomonadota bacterium
ACACGATTTGATAAAAACCGCAGCGGACGAGTTGTACGCGGCAATAAATGAATCAAACGGCGATTATGATATACTGGCCGAACACGTTCGGTATGCCGCAGATGCCATAGGCAAGATTCTGGGTGTTATCGGCACCGAAGAAATTTTAACCGCCGCATTTTCACAATTATGTTTGGGAAAATAGTGGTTAGTGTTAGTGGATAGTGGTTAGTTATAAAAACGGGCGCAACCGCGCCCGTTTTACTAATCACTCTTTACGCATTGGATATTTACCATCAATCAGGTTTTGACGCACAACATGGTGTTTGACCTTTTGCGTACTTGTCGTCGGTAAATCTTCGGTAGTCATCGCAAAGTGCGTAACCCATTTATACGATGCAACCTTTTTATTTGCATGTGCAATTGCCGCCGCCAATTTTTCCATTGTCATACCCTCTTCTACACTAAACACGCCGTACGCAACGGTTTTATCTTTGACCTTGTGTTCGAACACCGCGACATTTTTTACACCTGGAATAGTTATAAACAAACCCTCCAATTCATCGGGATATACATTTTTACCACTGTCCAAAACGATAACCTGTTTTTTACGACCGGCAAAGTGCAATTCACCATTTTTATCCATAGATACCATATCGCCGGTGTTAAAGAACCCACGGTCATCAAATACATCTTTATTGGCGGCATCATTATTCAGATACCCGCCAAATATTTGATTACCCTTTAACCACAGTATTCCAACACCATCGGCATTTTTATTACGAATTTCCGCAACATTATTTATTGTTGGTGCCCCAAATGCATATGGAACACGACCACGACATGGTTTTGAAATACATATTGGTCCAACTGTTTCGGTCATGCCATAGCCTTGAATAAACCCAAGTCCCAATGCCAAATAGAAATTTTCAATTTCGGGTTTTGTCGCCGCGCCGCCCGCGATAATCAACCGTGCACGACCGCCAAAGACATCCAATACCGGTTTATACACCGCATCAACCAAACGCGACAGGCCGATTTTACGCAACAACGGTGCATTTTTCATAACGAATTTGAACAGCCCCCACTTATGCTTGGCCTTGATTCCATCGATAATTTTATTTCTGAATACTTCGAACAATCTTGGTACCGCCGGTATAATCTGGGGACGAAAGTTCTTGAAATCTGCCATTATTTCTTTGGGATTTACGGTTGGTTGCAATAATACACCCGCGCCGTATTCCAATGTAGCCAATATTTCAACTGCAAATCCGAACACATGATACATCGGCAGAAATCCGTACATAACATCACCCGCATTAATATATTCGCGCATTTCCAATAATGAATTCGCACATTCTGTTAAATTATAGTGTGTCAATGGCACAACCTTTGGCGTACCGGTCGAACCAGATGTAAACGATAATGTTGCGATATCTTTATCATCAACCTTGGCCGGTTTTAATTTTGGATTAACATCGCCATCGGCCTGGGCAATATCAAAGAATTCGAATTTATCGGTCTTGTAAAAGAACGATTTTTCTGCGCATATAATTTTGCACTTGGTTATTTGTGCCATATTATCATATTCAAACGGTGTTAAATTCGTATCCAACAATAAAACCGTTCCGCCCAAATACCAAATTGCAAACAATGTAATCGGAAATGCCGGAATATTATGCGACAAAATTCCAACGACATCCCCAGCATGAACCCCCGCCTTATCCAGTGTCGCCGCACGACGTTTTACCAATTCGACGAAACCTTTATAATTAACCTCTTCCCTAACCAAGTACAACACATCGGGATATTTCTTGGCGGTTGATTCCAAAAATTGAAACATATTCATAATAAAATTCCTTGTTGTTTTTATCAAACCTGGTGATTATTATACCGATAAAAGGAAATATTGCAAATATGAAAATACTTACATTAAATATAAACTCTATTCGGGCACATATCGAATCGTTTTTGGATATACTAAAATCCGGCGAATACGACACCATTTTGGTTCAAGAATTAAAGGTCGAAACCGGGAATTTTCCGCACAATTTATTCGAAGAATACGGATATAATGTCAAGGTTTTTGGTCAAAAAAGTTGGAACGGTGTCGCAACATTTTCAAAATTTTCTATTGAAGATGTCGTTCGCGGCATGCCGAATTATTCTGACATAAACGCGCGTTTTCTGGAAACAGTTATTGACGGGCGGGTTCGTATTATAAATGTCTATATGCCCAATGGCGAATCCGAAGATTCTCCAAAATTTCAATATAAATTGGATTGGATGCGGTCGTTTACCGATTATATTTCACAATACATTGATTCCGAAGAATGCGTTATAATCGGTGGCGATTTTAATGTCGCAATTGAAGATAGGGATGTGTGGAACCCAAAAAATTATATTGGGTCCAGTATATCTGCCCCCGCGGCACGCGAAATAATGATGCAATGGTTAAATGCCGGTTGGACGGATGTATGGCGCGAAATGCACCCAGATGAAGTCGATTATACTTGGTACGGGTACCGCGGTCGCGATACCGTTGGTAATGGCCAAGGATTGCGTTTGGATTATTTCTTGGCAAATCGTGCGGCGACAAAGATTATCAAAACCTGTGAAATCGACAAATCCCCACGTATGGCGGATAAACCAACCGATCATTGCGGGTTAATGATTAAAATAGATTAGTCGCGTTCATCGGCACGCGCAAAATCATCATATTCTTTGTATTTGGCATCACCGGTTCTGCGGTACTCGTACCCCGCGCCACCGGCCGAATATATGTTAAATAACTCGGTTACCTTGGCAACCGCAGCATTTATCATTTCATTTGTTATGGCACCATCATACTGTATTGCGCGCGCATCACCGGCGCGCAATTGCAAGAATTCCATTGTCGGCATAAAATCCATATTTGCGCTATACATTGGAAATCCGCCATTTTTTAACATATACGCCTCTAATGGTAATTGTGGCATATTCCCCAACACAAGTTGACTTTTGGTTGGGGCAGAACCAGTTTTAATATCCAAAACACCCGTTTTCCATATTCTGTCCGCACGTGCACGGACATTGCGTCCCGCAATTTTAACAGCACCTTCAACCTCGGACTTTGAATTTGGGGTCCGTGCCAACATATCGGCAATGACCGGTGCCATTTCTACAAATCGCCGATGCCAGAACCAAAATATCAAATTATTTTGACCTAATATTTCTCGGGCCCGATTATCCATTTCCGATACCAGATGATTCTCTGAAACATCAGGACTGGCATGTTCTATGGTATCATGTACCAAATTACCAAAATCACGCGCATCGGGTCCCATCCAATAATCATCTATTTTTCGCAACCGCAATATATGATGAACATAGAATACATACGGATTATGTATCAATTTTTCAATTTCTGTTACAAACACATCAGACCAATCCGCCGGTGGAACCGGATTAGAATAATCCAATGGATTAGGCGCAACCGAATCACGCGACCGCACAGAATCAAGTATATTCAATCCGACCGATTTATCAAATTTCCCGCGCGCAACAGTTATACGTGATATAAAACGTGATTCTTGGGTTTGGACACCACCAGATGTTTTACTGCGTGTCCAATAAACTTCTAATCCACAGGACAAATTCATAAAATCTAATGCCATCAAAGACACCTTATGATTGGGTGATGGCAAACCTATCTTGTTGGCAATTGCACGTGGCAACCAAGGATTTTCATACCCCGTCGCCGGAAACATACCATCATTTAAACCGGTTAATATAACCACATCTGCGGTCTGCATACGGGATTCTATGGTGCCCAGCACAACAACAGATGCAGAATCATTCATAACACTGCGGACCCGTACCCCACTTAAAGCATCCGCAACAAATGCCCGGGCATCATTTATATCAACGCGAATATTTTGAGCAATCAAACAATCAGACAATTTTTTTATTTGATTCCAAATTTGAATAGACACGACATCATCAACAACAAACTGGGGCGACAAATCATCGGCATATTTTTCAACAATATCGGCAATCGTTTCAAATAGATTAAAATTACACAAAGTATATATTTTTTGAAAATTATCTGATTTGGATTCTATCCAATCATCCAACAGATTTAATATGGCCCTTCCCGCCGGTGTGGTTGTTCCAACCATTCCCCCCGAAAAGTCTGACACAATTCCACGCGCGGCAAATTCGGACATCAAACGCTGATTTCCTGCGGAATCCGGAGTAATAACCAAAACCGATTTTTTTTGTTTGATTGCACGCATAACTATATCGGCAACGGCGGCTGCCTCTTCAGACTCACGCGAGGCCTCAATCAAATGACACTGGGATAAATCATATTCACCTATATCTTGATATACATTTCCAAAGGCACGATTCATAAAATCAATATCTGATTTTCCAACATCTAATTCTTGCACATCTTCTGGTTTAACCCCTATGTCTAACAAGAATTTATATTCAGAATTATATGGATTTGTATCCAATTCAAAATCGTTGTATACGCCGGAAATCTTGCCAGACAATATAATTCGACCATTTGGCAACCCGGCAATTACAGACATCAATTTGCGTGTTGTAGGAACACTTGCCGTGGAACCGCATACAACCACCAATGAATCACTAATTGGCATTTTTTTAACATAATCACACCATGCGTATGCCTCACGATTGCGGTATTTTACATCTGTTTCACGACCGGCAAAAATCTCATTTGATGCGCGTGCCAATATATTTAACAAATCAGCCTTGTCTTGAAAGTGCCTGGCATATTTTTCATCAACAAGATTTTTCCAATCTATATCAGATATATCTATACCGCTGTTTTCAAGATAATCTTGCATCGTTACCAAAGTTCTCGCAATTGGTAGCGCGGTTGATATATTGCGGACATTTGGCAAACCGGCAATCAAATAGGCAACCGTAACCACACGTTCCAATTCCGAAACAGTATCCACATAATCTTCGTCTGATATATCATCGATTCCTTCCCCCAGTGGGACAATACGCGGCAAAATCGCCACCCCACCAGATTTTTCAGCAATCATTTTTTCCACGCTTCTGGCGGCACGCCTGCTGGGGACAAACAGTAAAATTTTTGGAATTGGTACACCCGATTCGGTCATAATCCGCCACAGGCCATCCATTATTTTGGCGGGATTCGACACACAGAAAATATTTTTATTTAATGCCAATTATCGCCCTTATACTTTCAATTCCGTATTTTTTTTCAGCCGATGTCTCTAAAACATCATTGACCATTGCCGGATGAGAATCGGCATCTATTGCAACCTGATCTTTTTCACGAATGCGTTTATCTTTTTTTGTGTAAACAATTTGATAAGAAATCCCATTTACATCACAAAATTTCATAAGTTCTAAATCGGAATCACGCGCTCCAATTCGCGAATCGATTAAAATAAACAATCTTTTCATTTGTCGCCGCGAAGTTATATATTCTTGAAAACGCAGCAACCATTGGTTTGCTGTATCACGCGAGACACGTGCGTATCCATATCCAGGCAAATCAACAATCATTATTTTATCGTTAATATTGAACATATTTAATGTCTGCGTCCGCCCTGGAGTATTTGATGTACGGGCAACCGGCGCATTCAAAACAGCATTTATAAGCGATGATTTACCAACATTACTGCGCCCAGCAAATGCATATTCTGGGAATTGGGTTTCTGGTAAATCACAGACACGTTCAAAACCACCGACAAATTTTATCATTTCTATTCACCCCGTTTCAGCAAACGTTTATATGCCTCTTTCTTGGATATACCGGCACGCGCCGCCAAATCAGCCGCACACGCCTTGGTCGAAGTCGCGACAACATCATTTACGATTTCTGAAATTTCACTGTCCGACATTTTATGTTCTGGGGCCGGAGCAACGACCAAAACGATCTCGCCACGTGGCGACTCGATATTTAATAAATCCGCCGGATATCCAATAATAGTTTCTTCGTGGATTTTTGTTATTTCACGGACAATAGCAATTTTTCTTTCTGGCATAACACGCGCAATCGCCGCAATAGTTGTTTTGACCCGATTCGGACTTTCGTAATAAACAATCGTATGACGAATTCGGTTATCATCATGCAATTTTTTTTCATCAAAGAAACCACAGAAAGTAAACCGGTCCGTTGGAAAACCACTTAATACCAACGCCGATATTACCGCCGTGGGTCCTGGCACAACGAACACCGGTAAATTTTCATCACGTGCTGCACGAACGATTCGGAATCCCGGATCACTGATTCCCGGCATACCCGCATCAGACACCACCGCAACAGCCCCACCCATACGCACACGTTCCAACAAACTATCTATTACTTCGCGTTCATTATGTTCATGACACGATACGCGTCGCGTTTTAATATCAAAATGCGATGCAATTTTACCAAACACGCGTGTATCTTCGGCCGCGATGATATCGACCGACTTTAAAACATCGATTGCCCGCGGCGACAAATCAGACAAATTGCCAATAGGCGTTCCAACAATGTAAAGCCCCGTTTGCATTTCTAAATCCTTTGTAGTAAAATAATACAGAATAAAATGGATTTTTCAATGTATATTATAAAAAACCTACTTCGTTTTATCTGCGCTGCGGCGATTTTGGCCGGGTGCAGTGGCACAAATAATCGTTGGTATTCGGAATACGACAAGGCGAGTGTTTCCACCCCATCGCAATTACAGTATGGCAGTTTCAGTGCTGGAATGTATGGCACAGATTCAACCGAATCGATTGCGGTATTATTACCAACATCTGGACCGAACGCATCCGTTGGAAAATCTATTCGTCCGGCAATCGAGGCGGCGGCAATGCAATTTGCTGGTTCGGGCACACGATTAGATTTCTATGACACAGGCTCTGGCGATGTAACGCAAACAATTCGGTCGGCCATCGCATCAAACCCAGGGATTATTATCGGACCTGTATTTGCTCAAAATGCCCGCATATTACGCGACATAAAACCATCTGATGTACCGGCGTTGGCATTTACATCTGACATATCCGCGGTTGGGGACGGTGTATTTAGCATGGCCGTAATGCCGATGAATACCATAGAATCAGCAATCCAAGAAATTCGTGCCAGGGGCGGTTCTAACTTTATAATTATTGCCCCAGATAACACATCTGGCCGAACAATGGCTGGGGCTGCGAAATCCATGACCGGGATATACAATATCAAAAACACTGGCGTATTCTATTACAACGAACGCGACACTGAATCTATTAAATCGGCGGCAATGGCGGCCACAATGTATACGGCGCGAAATGCCGCAAACACGCGCGCCAAAGAAATTTTATCTGATATATTGAACAAAGAAAGTTTATCAGCAACAGAACGTTCAAGTGTCGCACGACAATTAGAAAACATAAACCGTACAGATACATTGGGTAAATTACCATATGATTCTGTTTTATTCCTTGGTAATGGTGATGATACTAAATCATTGGTTTCGTTCATGCGGTACTATGGTCTGGGAACACGCGATGCGGTGTTCTATGGCACACCATTATGGGAAGAAAGCGATATCGCATCTGATGTCGCAATGACTGGTTCTGTTTTTGCTACATTACCAGAAATACCAAATGAATTCTTAACAATGTACGAAGGTGCCACCGGCACACCGGCAAATCGTATGGCGGCAATTGGGTATGATGCCACAATTCTTGCATTGGGGGCCGTACATGCCCGGGATAATATTGCTTCATACCTTATGAACCCAAGTGGTTATATCGGAATAAATGGCCTGTTTAGATTACGCCCAAGTGGTTCAAATGAACGTGCAACACAAATTGTCCGCCTTAATGGGGATGGCACTACAACAGTAGTTAAAAAAACTGCTAGTGCCTTTACAGTTCCAATCTATAATACGGCAACGAACTATATTGCCCCTGCCGAACCAATGGCGTTGGCCAGTTCTGGGGTAAACCCATTAAATTACATAAACATCCCAGAACGCTTGCGCGGGAAATACCGTGCTAAAACATATGGCGCGAATCACACCAGTGCAAATACTGCAAACACAGATTTAGCATTTTCGTCTGTAACGGTTTTACCAAATAACAACAATGATTTTTCAATCACCGCGGAAAATTACAGCCCCGTACCATTGGAAAATGTAAGTCGCACATATATTGATTCTGTTGAAATATCTGAATAAAAGGGAAAAAAATGAGAGGAATATATAAAATCTTTATCGCATGTCTTTTAACCGCCATTGTAACAGCATTTGCAACGGCACATATTTTGATAAAACGCTATTCCGCCCCCGATGAAACGGAATATCTGTGCAAAGACAACGCAAGTCCCGATTTAAACGGATGTTGTCCGGGCGAAACATATACAGATATGGGAGATATGGGTTTTAATTGCTGTCCAGTAGATGGCGGCGACTGTTTCCCACCAATTGAAAAATAAAAAAACTTGCCCTTGTTTTTATTCTAAATTATCATTTAACCAGAATCTTAAGTTAAGATTCTGGCGATTTTTTTACAAAAAAAATAACAGGGGTCGCACAAATGAGAAAGATAGATTTAGTATATATGTGGGTTGATGGTAACGACGAGGCATGGCGACAAGAAAAAACAAAATACATGGCGATAGAGAAAGGAACAGAAAATTTGCACGCCAATGCCAAATCCGAAGCTCGTTGGCGTGATAACGATGAATTAAAATATGCACTGCGCAGTGCCGAAAAATTTGTTCCATGGATAAATCATATTTATTTGGTTACAGGATTTAATCAGATTCCAAAATGGCTAAACACAAAACATCCAAAATTAACCGTTGTTCCACACTCGGCGATTATGCCACAATCTGCACTGCCCACATTTAATTCGACCAGTATTGAAATGTGCCTTGCCAATATTCCTGGGCTTAGTGAATGTTTTTTATTATCAAATGATGATATGTTTTTCAATCGACCATTAACCCCTGATTTCTTTTTCGATTCAAATGGTCGCGCATTACTAAGATATAACAAACGTCATACAAAGATAAAAAATATCGGATTTGACATTGAAAATAAATGTGATGAGTACTCGCAAATAATATTATTATCTCAATATAAAATATCGAACATATTTAATAAAAATATGTATAAATATAAACATTCACACGGAATAGATCCATATAATAAAAGTAATATAAAAAAATGTTTACACCATCCGTTATTAGAAGCAGAAATATCAAACCTGACTAACTATAAATTCCGACACGGGTGCCAAATTCACCGTTTAATATTTGATTTATATGGAATTATACACGGAACAACAATCCCTATCAGATGTCGAACAATTAAACAAACAAAATGTAAATTTTGGGACAAAATATACAATACTTTATACAAACAGAGTATAAAAAATTCACCGTGTTATTGTTTGGATGCTGAAACACAAAATCTGTACCAATGTTCTCAACCAATCGTGTGTATAAATGATACACCGGGCACAACCGATGAAATGCGAAAACATAACACCAAATGGTTAAATTGGAAATTTCCAAATAAATCCAGTTTTGAGATTTAATCTAAATCACGCAGGCTTACTTCATCCCCATCAACAATTACTAATTTTCCGGATTTTATTTCGGTAATTTTTGCAATCATCTTGATATCGCGCAATGCGAAAGAATCCGGCGTATAGATTGGAATAACCCCACGCAATAAACACAATTGATTTGCAACCAGATTATTATCACATACGGCAATAATAGATACATCTGGACGGCGCGCAGAAATTTGCATTACTGCATCTGTATCACGCGCGAAAACAACTATAGCCATTGCATGATTCAAATATGCCATAGATGAAACAGAACGCGACCAATCATTATCTGGCGCGTTTTCTGAACGCACCCAATCGTTTGGATGCGCCATAGCATCCATATCAGAACAAGACAAAATCTTGTCCATTGTTTCTATTACCTTTAACGGATGCGCGCCAATTGTTGTTTCTTCGGATGTCATTGTTGAATCAACCCGTAAATATGCCGCGTTTGCCACATCACTGATTTCTGCACGTGTTGGGAATTCACTTTCAACCATAGAACCCAACATCTGGGTTGCCATTATCACAGGCCGATTTAATCGCCGGCATTCACGAATAATTTGACGCGAAATTGCCGGAACCTGTTCAAACGGTAATTCAACCGCCAAATCCCCACGGGCAATCATAACCCCATCCGCCGCCATAGCAATTTCTGATATTTTTTCAACGGCATTTTTTCTTTCTATCTTGGCTATAATTTTTATCGGCGATGATGTCCGTGCGGTGATAAAATCGCGCACTTCGGCAATATCTTCGGGACGCTGAACAAAAGACACCGCGACCCAATCTGGATTTTTAGATAAAGCATATTCCAAATCCGCCCTATCCTTTTCGGTTAATACAGAAGTTTTAATTTCTGTATCAGGCAAATTAAATCCCCGCCGCGACCAAATCTCGGTTCCACGCACAACCCGTGTCTTTATTTTATCCGGGGCAACATCGGTAACCTGCATTTCTATTTTACCGTCATTTAACAAAACTCTATCACCAATACGCAGTGACGCCATAACATCTTTATCTGGCAAATTTACACGAAACGAATTACCTGGTTCTGGATTAGAATCAAATACAAATGTCTGGCCCACAGAAATAGAATATTTCTCATCTGTAGCAAAATCGCCGATACGATGTTTCGGACCCTGAAGGTCAACCATAATACCAACCGGCATCCCCAATTTTTTAGAAATCTTGCGAACTGATTCTATTTTTTTGCCCTGAACATCGCCGGTATCATGACTGAAATTTATACGAAACATATTTACACCGCCCAATATCATTTGACGCAGTATTGTTTCGCTTTCCGAACTTGGGCCAATCGAGGCGGTAATTTTTGTAAATCTGGGCATTTTTACAATCTCTCGGGTTTTTGTTGATTTTTATGTTTTATTGTATATCATAAAACACGGATTTAAACAAGGGGAAAACATCTATGAAAAACGCAAACCATGGGGCATTTGATAATCAACAATTACTTGGCATTATTGAGCGAATCGAAAAATTAAATGAAGATTCTGCCGCAATTGCCGCAGACATCAAAGAAATTTATTCCGAGGCTAAATCTGCTGGATTCGATCCAAAATACATCCGTCAAATGATACGCTTGCGTAAAATGGACCCAGACGAATTGGATGAAACAGATGAATTGACCCAAATGTATCGGAATGCACTGGGTCTGTAATTAGATGAAAAAATTCACCAAAACCATCGAAAATTTTGAATGCGCCCATTGTGGCGCGATGGTTTTTGGTAATGGTTATACAAATCATTGTCCGAAATGTCTGTGGTCGCGCCATGTTGATAACAACCCTGGCGACCGCGCGTCCGATTGTGGCGGTATGATGATGCCAACCGCCGCCGAACCAGATGGCGATGGTTTTATCATAACCCATAAATGTGAAAAATGCGGTAAGACGATTCGGCAACACACATCTAAAAACGATGACATAGATGCTGTTATCGCATTAACCGCAAATTCTGATTTTATCTTTGGTAAATAACTATTTACCTGTGGCGGCGGCAATAAACGCATTAAACAAAGGATGCCCAGTAAAAGGGTTACTCTGAAATTCCGGATGAAATTGTCCTGCGATAAAGAATTTATGAGTTGGTATCTCTATCATTTCTGGCAATTTTCCATCAGGCGACATACCTGATATTACCATCCCATTTTTTTCTAATGCATCTTTGTATTCGATATTAACCTCGTACCTGTGCCGGTGGCGTTCCGATATATTGTTCGTACCATAGACCTTCTCTGCCAATGTTCCCGGTTTAATAACACATGGATATGCGCCCAAACGCAATGTACCGCCCATATTCTCCTTATCACAATCATGCATAATATCTATGACAGGTGTACAATTTTTTGAAAATTCAGTAGAATTTGCATTTTTATCTCCAACAACATTTCTCATAAAATCTATGACTGCAACCTGCATTCCAAGGCATATTCCCATATACGGAATATTATTTTCGCGTGCGTATGTTGCCGCCGCGATTTTTCCTTCGACACCACGCGCCCCAAATCCACCTGGAACCAAGATTCCATCAACATCTGCGCAATCTTCTGGTGTAAAATGTTCGGCATCTATCTTTTTAATTTTCAAACGCACATTATTTTGAATACTTGCATGAAATAATGCCTCGTTCAAAGACTTATAGGCATCGGACACATCAAAGTATTTTCCAACCATACCAATTGTGCAAACCGGTAAATCCGCGTTCAAATGCTGTTCTATTTTTTTAATTTTTGACATATCGCCTGCCGCCTGGGGCAAACCGAAATGTTCGGCCATTATGTTAAATACATCTTGGGCATCGTATACCAATGGTATTTTATAAATATTATCTACATCCATACTGGTAATAACATTTTTTGCCGGTAAATTACAGAACATACCAATTTTTGCGCGTTCATCCGCCGTCAACATACGCGGAGAACGAACGAATAACATATCCGCCTGGATACCATTTTCTAATAACCTGCGCACAGACATCTGGGTCGGTTTAGTTTTTAATTCTCCGCTTTGTTCCAAATACGGTGCCAATGTTAAATGCGCAAACATAACATTTCTGCGCCCTATTTCATTTGCAAATTGACGTATAGATTCCAAGAAAACCTTGCCTTCTATATCGCCAACTGTCCCACCTATTTCGCAAATTACAAAATCAGTATTTGTAGGTACTGCGATATATTCCTTAATTTTATTGGTTACATGCGGAATCATCTGTACGGTGGCTCCCAAATAATCGCCCCGCCTTTCCGCATTTAAAACATCCCAATAGATACGACCGCCCGACACAGAATCATTTTTGGTCAGTTTAATACCCAAAAACCTTTCATAATACCCAAGGTCCAAATCTGTTTCGAACCCATCATTTGTAACATATACCTCGCCATGCTGTAATGGAGACATGGTCCCTGGGTCTACATTCAGATATGGGTCAAATTTACGTACATGAACACTGTACCCCCGCGATTGAAGAAGGGCGCCCAACGATGCCGCCGAAACGCCCTTGCCTAAACTGGAAACAACCCCACCAGTAACAAATATATATTTCGACATAAGTTTTTCTCCTTATGTATGAATATATTAAAAAAATCTGAGTTGCAACGCAACGAAATAAAATCCTATAATACGGACATGAAAAAATTTTTGTCTAACCAATATCAGAATACTTTTTTATGGGTGCCAATTTTCTTGGCATTTGGTATGGCCTATTATTTTTCCATTGGTTTCGAACCTGGCATTATCAAACTAATTATCGCGTTTATTATCGGAATTTCTGGAATTATACTATGCCGAAAAATACCATTTGTGGCACTAATGATGCTTGCAATATTTGGATTTGGTTATGCCGGCATTTATGCCCATATAAAAAACACACCGCAAATATCACACGATATTCACAACATTGAAATCTCAGGAAAAATATTGGACATAGACCACACAGATGACAAAATTCGATTACACATTAAATCAGACGAATTTGGAATTGTCCGTGTAACCACCACAGACAATATTCAATTAAACGCGGGTGATATTATTTCTGGCAATGGTGGCCTATTTAAACCGAAACCATCAGATATGCCGTATGGTTTTGACTTTGCGCGTCATGCATATTTCAACAATATGACAGCAACCGGTTATATCAAAGACATAAAAACAACCTATACGACAGAATCCGCCGTATACAGCATACGACAATATATCAAAAATAAAACAAATTCCTTTTTGACTGACTCATTATTATTGGGTTATAAAAATGCATTAAATTCCGAACAACGTGAAATATGGAATACAAATGGTGTGGCCCACCTGTGGTCAATCAGTGGTTATCACATGACATTGATTGCTGGATGGTTGTTCATAATATTTTACTTTATATTCCGATGCATACCGAAATTGGTTCGGCGCATTCCCGCACGCATACCGGCAACAATATGTTCTTGGTTCGGACTGGTGGGGTATGTATTTATATCTGGCGGTGGGGTTGCGACTTTGCGCGCATTTATAATGGCAACATTTATTATGCTAGCGATTATATTGGGGCGCAATGCTTTATCTTTGCGTATGGCATCATTAACATTTATTATTATCGCACTTATTAACCCATACAATATTATGCGGGCCGGATTTCAGTTATCTTTTGCGGCAATATTTGGAATATTGTGGCTGTGGACCTGTGTTAGACCAAACCTGCCCAACAATAAAATATTAAAATATATGTATTCGGCATTTCTGACCACCTTGATTGCGACCATATTTACCGCACCATTTATATTGACACATTTCGGAGAAATTCCGATATACGGAATACTGGGTAATTTAATATTCCTGCCACTGTTTTCATTTATACTTATGCCATGTGTAATTATTGGAACAATATGTGCAATTATTGGCATATACGGCCCGATAGGATTTGCCCACAATATCTATGCCCACCTTTATTCAATCGCAGAATCCATAGCAAACCTGCCATTTGGAAATTTAAGTATCGGGATACCACCAAATGTAAGTATCGTTCTTATGGTTATCGGACTTTCGTGTTTAATCTTTATACGCAACCTGGACACATTAAAAACACTAGTTGCACGACACATAAACCTTGTCCTTTGTCTATTTTTCATTTGTGTTGGAACGGCCATATGGTTAACATCACCACGGCCCATATTTTATATATCACACGACCACAAATTGATTGGTGCAGTTTTAGACGGCAAATTAAAATTTAACCGGGATCACGACAGTGGAAATTATTTTGCCTTTGATAATTGGCGGAAAATGAATCGTGAAAAGACCGGTACTGAAAACGAACGCATCACCAAAGAATCCGGCGTATACACAATTTTAAATTCACATTGGAAAATTGTATATTTACCAAATTTTTCATCCGTTTCTAAAAACATCGTATCTATGTGTAAAGATTCAGAAATAAAATATATAGCATCATATTTTGATATAGATTCTGAAAATTGCGAAAACAAGATTATTCACGGTGGCGCGGTTATTTACAAATCTGGACACATAGATTATGTGCCGTCTAATCGTCTGTGGCATAATCCGCACGAATAAAATACAGACCACTTGCCGGCGCGGTTGCGCCCGCCGCGGAACGATTACGCGCTGAAAAAATTTCATTTATATTATACGGTGTCCCAAGACCGATTTCCACCAATGTTCCAACCATATTTCGAACCTGGTGATGCAAAAAAGAACGCGCCGAAAAATCAAACACTATATATTCATCTTTTTTCTCTATATGGCAATAATCCAATGTTTTTATCGGACTTTTTGCCTGACACTGGCTTGCCCGGAAAGATGTAAAATCATGTTTTCCAATTAACAAATTGGCGGATTTACGCATAGCATTTATATTTAATTTTCTTGGCACCCACCAAACACGGTTCATATCCAACACCGGTGGTGCCGAACGATTTAATACAATATATTTGTAATGTCGCGCGACACATGAAAAACGCGCATTGAAATCATTAGAAACCTTTTCACAATCCAATACGGACACCGGTGCATTGTTCAAATAGAAATTAACCGCCCGCATAACAGTATTAGCATCCACATCAGAATTCAAATCAAAATGCGCCGTCATCGCAACCGCGTGCACACCGGCATCGGTCCGCCCCGCCCCGACTATATCGGGACGTTCACCACAGAATTTTTCAATCGCATCCTTTAACAATGATTGCACAGACGGCCCTTGGGCATTTTCTTGCCACCCAATCAAATCTGTACCATCATATTCAAGAATTACTTTATATCGTGTCATTTTATCTTTGTCTCACGCATAGCATACAGCGGTTATTTAACATGCTGGTTCTCTCACTAATCAATTTATTCCGCCAACCACATGTCGCGCACCATGTTGCAAAAGGCGTACATGATAAACATTTGCATTCGCCGTTTTCATTATATTCTGAAATAACAACATTACTGCAGTATTGGGGGCAATATGGTAATTTAAAAGATTTTTCTGCCATGACTTTATTCTCCGTATTTTATCTCTGCCCCATGCAGGCCGTTTACAAAACTTTTCCAATCCATTGGCTTTTTGCCGGCCGGTTGGATTGTCACAATTTCTAACCTGTCACCGTTCATTTTTGTCTTTAATATTTTGACATCGATACCATTTATTTTTGTGCGTCCCGCGCCCAGTGCGCGGACCAAATTATGAATTTCAATCGGTGATTTTTTCCAATCTATAATTTCGTCGTATACGCCGGTTTTCGCCGTATAGACGATTTTTCCACTTTGCGGTATTGGTTTAAATTTTTCCGGTGCATCCATATATTCGATTATCATTTCAGAACCGATTTTTGAAACCTTTTCTTCGACTGATTCATTTGTATCATCAATATCAATATTGAATTTTTTACACATTAAAATATCACCGGCATCTAATTCTGGGGTCATTTTCATCAAACATACACCACTTTCCGTATCGCCATTTTTAATTGCACTGCGAATCGGCGATGGCCCACGATATTTTGGCAATAAACTTGGGTGCAGGTTTACACACGGCGCAGAATTCAAAACATTATCGCGCAGTATTGCACCATACGCCGCCACAAACACCATATCGGGTGAAAAATTATATTCGGCGGGTTTATGATATACCGGCAAACCACGCGATTCCGCCCAAACATGCACCGGAGATTTTGTTATGATATGTTTTCGTCCCACTGGCTTTGGCGCACGTGTAAAGACCGCCAATACATCGTGTCGCGCGACCACCGCGTCAAATATAGGCACAACAAAATCGGGGGTTCCCATTAAAACAACTTTCATTTGCGCCGCCTTACTTTACGCATAACCATTTCTCGTTTTGCCGCCGGCAGATAGTCAATAAATAAAACCCCGTCTAAATGGTCTGTCTCGTGCTGAGCAATTCGTGCCATTATACCGGACATTTCCGCCGCATAGTTTTTACCATCCACCCCCATCCATTCAATTGTAACGACGGCCGGGCGCGAAACATTTGCATAGACCGGCAAATCATCCGGCCCCAACACAGACAAACAGCCCTCTTCCATGACAACCGTCTCGGTACTGCGTTCAATTATTTTTGGATTTATCATTTTAAAGACTTCTTCGGTTTCTGGATTCATCATAACCAAAAATCGTTTAGTAACACCAACCTGGGGCGCGGCCAAACCCACCCCGTTTTGGTTACGCATCATTTTAACCATTTCATCCATGTTTTTCAAAATCTCTGGGGTAATATCGTCAACCGGGACGCAATGTTCCCGTAAAACCAAATCACCACAAAGTTTCATTTGCAACATATATAAATCCTTTTATAATAAAATGATAGCAAAGGAATTCCAAATGACAACTTATATTTTAATTGGCATGTGTGCAGTTATAATCATAATGTTGGGCGCGCTGCTGATGCGACCATCTACGGTTGATATGTCGGGCCTGCGTGAAGATAACAGTCGCCTGCGCGAAAGACTGGCGGAAAGATTGGGTGTGTTGGCACAAAACGCGAACGAATTGAAAAGCATAAGTGCCGATATTGCAAATTTCAAAAATATTCTTATGGGCAACAAACAGGCCCGCGGCACATTCGGCGAACGCCAATTGGAAGATTTGGTCGCCGACATTATGCCCCCAGAAACATACGCGTTCCAGTCTGTTATGGAAACGGGCGTCCGGCCAGATTGTATAATTCGCCTGCCCTATCCACCGGGCGATATGATTATAGACAGCAAATTTCCATTGGAATCTTATTCCCGTATGAACGATGGCGACAATCCGGAATTATACCGTAAACAGTTCGAATTAGATGTACGCAAACACATTGACGCGATTGCCGAAAAATATATTATTCCCGGCAAAACCGCAGAAAGCGCGATGATGTTTATAGCAAGCGAATCCATATTTGAAACATTACACCGTGAATTTCCTGGTGCGGTCGAATACGCCGCGCGCAAAAAGGTCTTTATAGTTTCTCCATCAACACTGTGGGCGACATTGAACACGATTCGCGCGGTTCTGTCAGACATCAAGATTAAACGCGTCGCAGGTCAAATTAAACGGGAATTAGATATGTTGTTGACCGACCTGGGTCGCCTTGCGGACCGTGCGACCAAGGTATCACAACATTTTAATATGGCGCAGAGCGATATAGAACAATTACAAACATCGATAAACAAAATCACCCCCCGCGCTGAAAAATTAAAAGAATTAGATTTTGATAAATAGCCTCATATCATCCCGGCTTGGACCACCCACAAAAAACCTCGTTTTTTGCGGGGCCCGGATGCCGGGATGATAATAGTTTTTCTCTGGATGACAACAATAATAAAAATTCCCGCCCAACCAGACGGAAAAAATTTTATTCTTTTTTATTACCAAACCTATCAGTTTTATTCGTAATCACTTTATGAACAGGTCCAAATATTTCACCTTTATAATATTCCTCTGCCCACTTACCAATCCTACAGGTGCCGTTTTCTTCGTATACTATTTCTGTCTTATCGCCAAAACGCCTTTTTAGAACATTGCAATAATCTTGTGACGAATTTTCACATTGTGTTGGCCAACCATCATAAGGCATGCGCGCTCTATAACCACCAATCCAACACAATGGATCCGTCACCAAAAAAACATCGTCCCCAGACAATTCAAAAACAAGATAATCATTTCCAATGCAAGGTACAAAAGTTTTACCACCATCGTTTAATATCTTTCCTTTTGCGACATCACAATCTAGATTTTTATATTCTGTCCAAAAATCCATAACATCCCAAACAGAAATCCCATTAGTCACAGATTCCGTTGTCCCGTTAACCTCACGGCAATACGCATCACTTATTGTACGGTCACCCGATAAACACGGATTGATTGGTACACATGTTTTTGTTTTTTCAACCCACACATGTTGACCATCTTCACAATTCGTTCTTTGCGTATCCATACTTGGCACAGCAGATGCCGTATTTATCACCGCTAAACCGGCGACAATTGACAATAAAGTTTTTTTCATTTTTTCTCCTTTTGGTCTTATTATTTATTTCTCACACGGGCAACCATCGGCCGCACAGCAATCGGTATCGTGATCACAATTTTTCACTTTATACCCCGTCATTTTGCATTGCCGTTCCCACGAACAAACCGGATCCGTAACACCACTGCAATTATCTTGTGCCGCAACACCACCCGCGCCACCACCAGCACCACCGGCGCCACCGCCCTTGCCTTTTAATGTTTTTTGTTTTTCTATCTCTTGCGCAAGTTTGATATTTCCAACAACACCGACACCCGTCGCACCCAGTGTCGCAATGCCTGCGATTTTATACCCGCGCGTGTTCTTTTCACACGATTCTAAATCACTTTTCAATTTATCGCGCCGGGATATTAATTCATTTATTTGCGCATCCAATTGCATATCTATATAATCAACCGTATCCGCATGTGCAGTACAAATACAAATTAAACCGACAAAGATTATAAGTTTATTTCTTATCATCTTTCTTGTCCGCCTGGGTTTCGGTTTTGCCCGCCGATTCGTTTTCTTTCTGATTGCACTCGGCCAATTTGATTTCAAGTTCGGATATTTCACGTTTAAGTGATGCAATTTGCATTTGACGCGACATATCAATTACCGCATCGTCCGCATGCGCGAACGGCACAGAAAACACAAATAAAATTATATAAATGCGTTTCATTTTTTCCCCAACGAAAAAACCACTTAAACATATTTCAAGTGGTTGGAGGTTCAGAACTATAATTTTCGGAAAATAGCGGGCTTATTCAATATATTCACCGCCCTCCAACCTGCTTTGGTTGGAGGAGTTTTATGTCCCCACGGACACCGAAAAATTAGAGGTTCTGACGCCTCAATGTGGCAATCCACCACATCAGAGGCATTATATCATAAAAATTCATTATTACAAACACAAAATGGCGCTGTGCGCCATTTTTACTAACCACTATCCACTAACCACTAAACTGGCATTCCGGTTCTGGGGTTTATCCAAACCTGGTGATCCGCAATTTCCATCATTGGCAAATCGGATTTGCTGTCCGAATACGCACGCACAACATGTGGTACAATTTTATTTTCACGCGCCCATTCATCCATGGCCAACACCTTGTTTTCACCCCAGCATAGAAATTTATATTTCCACGGTTTATCTTTATACATCTTTGAACATATAACTGCGTCAAATTTCATATCGCCCACCAATTTTGGAATTAAATAATCGGGCGATGCAGTTAACAAAACTACTTTATTACCCGCGGCATGTTCCGCCGCAACCCTTTCTGCCGCCCAACCGAATCGATTGCGTTTATGTTCTTTAACAAAATCAGACACAAAACGACGCACCATGTCGGATGTGATAAAACGCCGCATATTTTGCCGCCACCATATTCCTGACGGATTAAACAAACGAAAAATCGCACATACACCAACCAAAGGCAAAAATAACCAAGGCCGCAACGAATGCCGAAAACAATACCGCCCAAAGGCCATATTCGAATCGGGCCAAGATAGTGTCCCATCAAAATCAAACAAGACAAGATTTGTACGTTTTAACATTTTCATCCTTTCAATTTTTTAAAATTATAATAATCAAAAAAATATATATCAAACAAAAACGGGGCAACCGCCCCGATTTTTATTTCTTTCTTTTTAATTTCTGGCGCAGACGTTCCATCGCAAAGAACAATGCCGGGGTCAAAGTAAATGTCCAAATCAGTGATGCCAACATACCACCAATCATAACCGCCGCCATTGCACGCTTCATACCATCGGCACTCCACAATTGTGGCAACATACCGGCCATAACCGCAATAGATGTCATCAACACCATATTCCGCTTTGCGTTCAATTCAGACCATAATGCGACCTTTAAATTTTCGCCGTTATTTACACGCCGAATTGTTGGTTCCAACACCAAAATATTATTATTAACCACCAAACCAACCAACATAACGAACGCCATCATTGCGCCAACATTTGTCGATGCCCCAGATAAAAACAGCAATATAAACACGCCGGCAAAACTGGTCAGAATAGATGTTGCAATTGTAAACGGATGAATAAGTGAATTCAAAATTGCCGCCAACAACATAAATGTCAAAATAGTCGCCAACATAAATGCCTGACCTATTTCGCCCGTTGTTTCAGATTGAATTTCCGCCATACCGCCAAATTCATAACCGTACCCCATATCCCAATTTATTTTCTTTAATTCTTTAACAATCTTTGTTTGAACAGGGCCACTGGTCGACTTACCGATATTTATATCTATTTCTGTTACACGGTTTTTATCCAAGCGGCGAATTTCTGGTGTAGCGGCTTCACGCTTGATACTGCCCAATTCAGATAAAGGAACCATACCTTTTTGTGAATTTAGCAAAACATTATTGAACAACGAAATGTCTTTAAATGGACGTGCGAATTCCAATACTATCGGATATTCTTCACCATGTTCTTTGTATTTATATACATCGTTTCCATACAATGCCGTACGCAGTGTCGTTCCCGCATAAGAGTTTTTAATTCCCCAAAAATCCATTTTATCAGCATCAGGCACAAATTTAAGTTCATCACCTGGTACCTGTTGGGCAAAGACCGCCGTCTGAACTTCTGGGATATTATTTATTGCATTTAATGCCTGGGTCGCATATTCCTGGCGTTTGGTATCATCTTCACCATAAATATTCAAAACAATATCCGATGAAATAGAACTGGATACACCCTCACCCGCACGAATTTGAATTTCAGCATCAGGTATTTTATTCAATTCTGGCAACATACGACGCGCAATTTCTTTATCGGAATTCCGACGTTTTGTCTTATCAACTAATTTTATTTTAACAGCGATATTCTGTAAACCGCGTTCCCCAATCTTGACCGAAGTAGATTTAACCTCTTTGAAATCCGCCAATGTTTTTTCTATTTTTCCGGCAATTTCTTCAGATTTTTCATATGTTGCCCCCATCGGCGCACGCGCGGTAATATTTATCTCGTTCGCATCGGTTGATGGACTAAATTCATTTCCGGTGAATTGCATCAGAATAGCCGAAGCAAACAATACACCAACCGCCATTAAAATAACACGGCCCGAATGTTTATACTGATACGCGAACCATTTTTCCATTGCCGATTTCTGCTTTTCTGTTTTTACAACACGTTTTTCAACACGCGGTAAACGCAATATTTTTGCAATCATCATTGGTGCCAATGTGAACGAGAATATAAGCGACAATACCGTTAAATAAACAACAGTCATACCAAATTGAGACATAAATTTACCGGCAATTCCGCCCATAAATGCCAAAGGCAAAAACACCACGACATTTGTTCCGACCCCAGCAAACACGGAAACCGCCACCTTTTTTGTTCCATCCAACGCGGCATCTTCGGCATTTTTACCATTACGCATTTCTTGCAGTGCTGATTCAATCAAAATAATCGCATTAGACACCAATGTTCCCAATGCAGAAGAATATGCTAACAATGTCATTGCGTTTATTGTAAACCCACTTGCGTTCACAAAAAATAATCCCGCAATCAAAGATGCCGGAATAACAACACCCGCGATAATAGTAGAACGCCAATTACCCGTAAATGCCAACAACACAATAATGGTAAGCACGATACCCAAAATAATTCCGCGAATTGTTCCAGATGTTTCATTTGAAACAACAATAGAAGAATCTGAAATAATCTCCATTTTTGCATCCGGGAAACGCGATTGTAAATCGGCGGTAAAATTCGGCAATTCTTTGTTTAATGCCCGTGAAATTTTAATTGCATTTCCATCGGTCGCTTTGACCACAGATGCAATAACAACACTTTCACCATTAAACCGTGCGCCATTTTCAATATCACGCGCAGAATCAGTAACCGTCGCGACATCCGATACCCGGAACTTTTGACCTTCGGCGGTTGTGATATGCAAATTGCGAATTGCATCAACAGATTCAAATTCGCCAATAAAACGCACACTGGACGAATCGGCACCCGCTTCTATTTTACCCCCAGGCACATTTAAATTACTGGCTCCAAAGGCAGAAACGACATCCATAATTGTAACACCATGCGCTGCCATAGATTCCGGGTTTAGCGCCACACGAATCGCCCTATTTTCACCACCAAACACTGATACACTGGCCACGCCTTTAACACCAGTAATTTTGTTTGCCAACACATCATCGGCATATTCTTTCAAATCACGCAAAGATGCCCCCGACAAAGCAATATCAACCACAGATGTTTGTAACGGGTTCAATTTTTCAATAACCGGCTGTTTCAAATCAGATGGAAATTCTGATGCCAACGCATCAATTTTAGATTTAACCTCACTGGCCTTGTCATTAACATTTACACCCAGATTGAATTCCGCCATAACATAGCCACCGTTTTCAAATGCTTGGGATGTAATTTTCTTTACTTCGGGCACCTGGGACATGGCATCTTCTGCCTTTTTAATAACCTGGGATTCTATTTCTGCGGGTGCGGCACCAGGGTAAATAAATGTCGCGGTTACCATTGGAAAGTCCAATGCCGGCGTGCGTTCAATATTCATCTTTGGGAAAGCGACCAATCCCAAAACCACCCATAACAAAACAAACATAACCGTTGTAACAGGACGTTTTACAAAGAACTTTAACATAACCAATCCCCTATTTTATTTTTGAATATTGACCTTTTGATTTGCCGAAACTTTGGACAGAATTACAACATCACCGTTTTTTATTCCATCTGTAACACAGGCATATTCAGAATCTTGGGCGGTTACTTTTACTGCAACCGCTTCTGCTACACTCGACTTTTCCAACATAACATTACCATCGCGCACCGCATAGACCGGAACAAAATAACCACTGCATGAAATCTGAACATTATTTACACCGTCATTCGCCCCATTGGTTTTTACAATATACATACCCGTATCATAATCCAAAGAATTTGATACGTATGCAACCGTTCCACCTTGAGAAATTTTCTGACCAACACGCAGTTTTGTTCGTGCATTACCCGAAACATAGGCACGATTATTTGTTATTGCGATTGGAAAATTTATTACCCCATCCTTTTTATTGGCAACAACAGTTTCAACCAATGTTCCATTTTTATTTGCATCGCGCACCGGGTTAAAAACAACCATACGCGATTCAATGGCCACCATAACAAAACGATATATAAACCAACCGACCAACAGCACAAGAACCGCTGTATAGAGGTTTTTCTTTAATTTTTTATCATCAAATTCCCGATTCAAAATTTTCATATTATTCACCCAACTTTTTAACCGATTCTTGCGACATCAAAATTTTATATTTGGCATTTAATAATGCCATATCTAATTGATATAAACCCGATGAAACATCAGCCAATTCAACCGCCGATGTTTGACCTGCAGCAAAACGCTCGCGCGAGAAATTATATGCCTTGGCCGCCAAATTACGCGCGTTCTCTAACCCGTCCAGGTTATCGCGCAAATGGTTGTATTGCTGTATCGCGTTTCTGTATTTTTCCGCAGTAATCTTTTTAGATTTATCTAAATCTTGGCGAGCGGCTTCGGCGTTCATGGCATCAACCGTGGCATTGGCACGATTTACACCGCCACTGAAAATTGGAACCTTTAATGCCAATCCTAAATAGGCAGATTGAGTTCCATTTTCGTTAAATGTATTTTTAAAATCTTTGTCCATCGTTACATAGTTATACGAACCAACGGCCGCCAGTGTCGGATAACCATTTGCCCGTTGCGAAGATGCCTTGGATTCATACATTTTTACCTGTTGATCTAAAACCTGCCATTCTGGCGTATCGGCCAACTTCTTGACTGTCATCTCTGGGAAACTGTCTGGAAATTCATCAGTCAGATTTAACGGCTCGTCCACATCTATTCCTGCCAAAATCTTTAACATACGATGCGCCGTATCGCGATTAAATTCCGCATCAGACAAATTGATTTCTTTGGTTGCAATATCAGATTCTATCTTAACCAAATTTCCACGATTTGCGCGCCCTGCTACGGCAATATTCCGTTTTGCATCACGGGCATTATTCAAATCTTTCTTGGCAATTTTGACAATTTCATCGGTCATTTTCGCGGTCCAATACATATCGGCAGCGGCATACTTAACCTCTCGCGAGACCATTTCTTTACTGAATTCGCTCATTTTAATTGCGCTGCGCACACTATCGACCGCGTTTCCGATTTTTCCAAAAGTATAAATAGGTTGAGTAACCGTTACCCCCGCCATAAATATATTATCAGGAACTTCTATATTTGTAATACCCGCCATTTGCGGAACCAAACCACCAATTTCCGGCGGCAATTTGACATTGTATGAATCAAACGGCTTTTCAACATTAATAAGGTTCATATATGTCGCAGTTCCTTCGACATTAAACCAACGCGCTGAATTTGCGACATCCAACGATGCCTGGGCCTTTTTAAGGTTGGCATCCGCCTTTTTCAAATCGTGTGATTCAGCAACAATTTTTTGAATTGCATCATTCAAAGATAAATCCATCGCATACGCATCTATACCGCAAAATCCGGCGTATAGCGCCAATGCCACCATAATACCATTACGCATTTTTATTCTCCATCTTTGTCAAAATTCCGTTCATTGTTTTGAACGATTTAATCAATTCTTCTTCATCGTTTTTATCAATATCTTTGAATATAGTTGAAATCGCATTATGAAACATTTCGATAAACCTGGTTGCCAATGCCACGCCACGGTCTGTTACCGAATACCATGTATTACGACGGTCATTTTCATCCACGGTACGCAACACCAATCCATCGCGTTCCATTTTACGAAACGCCGCGCATAAATTCGGTGCCGGCAAGAATTCGCGTGCCGCCAAATCTTTTAATCTGACCCGCCCACCCAGGTAAAGGCGAATTAAGAATTGTGCCTGTTGACGAGAATAATCACCAAAACTTATCATGTCACGATTTATGCGTTCGGACAATTTTGCAAACAGCAAAATATTTTTTTCTAATAAATTAATCAATTCTTTACGGACCATGTCCACCCCCTTGGATTATAGAATCTCATATATTAAAATCGAAAATCATTATAATTTTTAATAATTATAAATTCAAGTCCAAAATTTAAAAAAATATTTTATTATTGAAAAGATAAGAAAAATGACTATAATCTAACTGCTTTTGGGGTGTCGTCTAATGGTAGGACAAGAGATTTTGGTTCTCTTTATCATGGTTCGAATCCGTGCGCCCCAACCAATATTCAAACGCACCCTTGTGGTGCGTTTTAATATTGGCTTTGAGGCCACGGGTCACCATACGCAACTTTGTTGCGGGTTCGAAACCAAGTAGATTTGGCAAGCAAGGCGTAGCCAAATCGTCACGGGTTGCGCGCAGTGTCGGCAACGCCGACCGAGCGAATCCGTGCGCCCCAAGCAAAGTTTCAAAATCTGCCCATCGGGGCAAGTTTTTGTTTGGTTTTTAATATTTACACAAAGTTCGAAAGTTTGATTTTGAAAAATCGTAAAAATTTGGCATTTTAGAACTTTGTTGTAATAACAGCATGTTTAGTTATTATATGGTCTTTTCGATATTTATGCGTTTTGCCTGTGTCAAAATCTGATTAGCAAATGATGAAAATTTTTTATTTACTGCTGAAAAATCGTATTTATATAAATTAAATACTAAATTTGTTATTCCAGCGACAATCAAACTTTGATTATATAATTTTAATACATATTGTAATCCTGCTGTTTCATCAAGAAATCTTTTAACACCACCACGATTTCTAACTCTGAATCCAGTTTCAAATAAGAGCCAATCTTGTTCATTTGGTATTCCTATAAAAGAATGCGCCAAATCTATTTTTACCAGATTTTCATTATCCTTAGGCACAGCAAATAATTGATATTTATCAACTTTCGTATTGTGTTGTTTAAAAATATAATCTGCCAATTCAACCTGTTCACTACAAAAACCGTAGCCATCAGATAAAGTCTGTTCTGGGGTTTTACAAACATAATCTTGACCAACTGTTTTATTTAAACTGTATGATAATTCTATTTTTGCAATATTTTCATCAAAAATTTTCTTTGCAATATCATATTTATCTGTCATATTTTTATGACTCCTTCTGGATATTTTATTGCATTTCATTGAAATGTCAATATAATGTGCCAAATATAAACCAAAGGAAAATACAATGAATGCTGTTTTTTGTCATGGGGTTTTACCACCAGATTTAGATTGGAATAAAAATACTTACAGCCCAACCAAAGGATGGAAAGAATGGTTGCAATTTGTTCTGGAACAAGAACATGATATTGTTATGCAGATTCCACGTTTTCCCCATGCGCACACTTTCATGATGAAATATTCTGAATGGGAAGACGTAATGAATTCTCAAAAAATAAATTCCGATACAATTTTAATGGGGCATTCGGCTGGTGCTGGATTTATATTGAAATATATGGCATTACACCCAGAATTGAAAGTAAAACAAATTTTGTTGGTTGCTCCATGGATAGATACTGGCGGGGCGAATCCTTTTGGGTTTTATAAAGATTTTGATATGCAAAATATCGCAAACCAAACAATCGATGGAATTGATTTGTTGGTTTCTGATAATGATATATCAGAAATGGGCAAAAGTCGTGATAAAATAATATCAGACATTCCGTCAATGCGTGTACATGTTTTTCCAGGATATGGACATTTTGTTTTACCAGAATTGCCAGAGATTATACCGTTTATAAAATTTTAAATTTTATGATACAGATTCTGTAGACACAACTTATCTTTTGTTTGCTTGATTTCCAGACCAAAGGACAATAGTTCCTGTAACTCGGTTCGCGAATTGCACACCGAGCACAACCAAAAATTCAACCGGCTTTTGCCGGTTTAATTTTTGCTCGCGCACGGATACGCAAGAGCGAAGCGCATGGCGAATACGCAGATGAACAA
>CACZUL010000008.1 GCA_902784285.1 uncultured Pseudomonadota bacterium
TGTCCACCATTATACAAATTGACCCATGGTACCGAATCGATGTATGTGGACAGTGATGAAGAATTGGAATCACTAACCAACGGTAAATATAAAAACAAACGTGTTGAAATATCACGATTCAAGGGTTTGGGTGAAATGATGCCGAACCAATTAAAAGAAACAACAATGTCGCCCAAGACCCGCCGTTTAATACGCGTTGATTTGCCACCGCGTACGGATGAAGGCGCCGAAGACACGGAAAAAACACGCACAATTGTATCTGAATTAATGGGCAAAAAACCGGAATTTCGTTTCCGCTTTATAACTGAACATGCCCAATTTGTGAAAGATTTGTTTGTGTAAATATTGACATTCTTGAAAATTGTTATATATTTCTTGAGCTTGTGAAAACCAAAGGGGTTATGTTATGGCAAAAAAAGTAACACCGTTTAAGAACGAATATATGATAGACATGGCAAAATTGGCAAATCGGCCATTAAGTTGGACGGCTGATGGCATCTTGTTGCCAATCGAGAAAATCAATGACAAACCAATCGATACAAACAAAAATCAAGAGACTATTAAATTGTTTGCCGAACGCCAGGCTAAACGCATGGTTGAACAATACCCGATATTATTTCCGATGATAAATCGTGATGCCCGCACGGTTATAGAATACATCGCAACAGATGGACACGCGGTAATTTCATTGTATCCGAATTCAGATTTAGATATTCACGACAAAGATTGGTCTGAACAGTTAAGCAAGACCGCTTTGGAAGATTTGATGACCCTTTACAGCAAACGCAAAAACGCGTACGAAAGTGCCCGTGGCGCGATAAATTCTGTGTTACAAAAATAGAAAAATCCCCTTTCGGGGATTTTTAATTTTCCAATCCCATACGGAAACTATCACCATAGTCGGCAACACGCTGACCCCCAACATGACACGATAAATCTTCAAAACCCTTCTTTAACTGATTCTTTTTTACCAATTTACTGGTAACGATTCCACCAACGGTTCCCAACACCACACCGGCAATGGAATCCGAAGCAAGACGCGCCGTGTTAAATTTACCCTCGGCATTACGCCACACCGAAACATCAAGACTTTCCTGCAATTTCAATAATCGCGCATAAATTTTATCTATATCAATGGTAAGATTAAAGTACGTATCAACATAGACTTCCAGTTGGCCACCACCAACTATTACCGGCTCTGGCAATTCAGCATTTAATTTTAATAACTTCACCAAAAAACCACTAAGTTCCCCATACAAATTATTGTACTGTCCAACCTGACTTGGGTTCAATTGTGTATTATCCGATTTACCACAAATTCTCTGCATTTTGTCTATTACACCTGTCGCATTGGTAATAATATCTCTAACTTTCTCATCAACCTTAAGCTTTGCTGCTATCTCCCAATTTACCAAATCTTCTTTTTCCAACTCTTTTTTAATGCTTTCGACTTTATCTGCCGCCATATCTTTACAGGTCTGGGACCGCCAAATGACATTAACATAAACCGCACGTGCACTTTGATTTGAATTACGTTTACAACCTTGACCGGTATACCTGCTGGGATCATATGCGGCATCGTTGGACTCACCCATTGCCCATACTTTGCACCTATCTGTATGAGTCCGCCCATCACAATATTGTTTAAAACTATTCGGAATAATATTATCTATGGCCCATTGTGCGCGATTTTTTGAAAGATCCACATTATGCGCGGTCGTTCCCCCCTGACAATCCGCCGAACCAATTATTTCAATAGACCCAATGTCATTTACAAGATTTGTTAGCTTCGACTTAATTTGCTGATAGTTGCTGCTACACTGACTCTGAGTAGTTACATAATCTGTATCAAAATATATCGCATACTCAACGGCCCCATCACTCGGCCATTCTTCATAACAATCTTCAATATCATCATTCTGCATATCACGCGGAAAACTCTCGGCCATCGCGCTGCATGCCAGACCAAATAACATTACAAAAAAGACCAGAAATTTTTTCATCTTTCCCGCTCCCTGTTTCATACTATTCTATCATATTACGGGAAAAACACCAAGCAGATTATTTATATTCGTTTATCATTTCGTTAATTTGCGCAGACAAAACCAAATCGGAACTTTGCAATTTCTTAACCATGCGCAGACCATACATAACCGTTGCATGGTCGCGGCCACCAACATACCCGCCAATTTCCGCCAAAGACAACCCTGTTACATTTTTCAATACCAACATCATCATCTGACGCGCCAAAACCAACCCGCGCGCACGACCCGCGCCACAAACCGCGTCATACGATACACCTAACTTTTCACACATAGATTTAACCATAACAATCGGCGATTTAGATTTCTTTAATGTGTCCGCCAACAATCTTTCAATAATTGTTTCATTAACCGTTTCGCCCATAATATCAACATAGGCACGAATCTTGTTCACAACCCCAGAAATCACATGACCATCGGCCAATACACGACCCGCAATCATATCCGATAATTTTGAATTCAAACCGGCACGCGCAAACATCTTGGCCCGAACCGCACGCGTTGGCGCAACAATATCAGCAACCAAACCAGACGCAAACAAAGATTGGGCACGATGATCGAAACCGGTCAAACAACTTGGGGCGGCATTTGATGTTAAAACAATATTTTTACCAGCATTACGCAAATCGATTATCAGTTGTAAAAACTCTTCACTTGTGGCGCGCTTGCCAGATAAAACCTGAACATCATCCAAAATAAATGTGTCACAATTACGACAGTAATCTTTGAACGCGAATATTGTCCGATCATGTAATGCACGTGCAAATTCCGAAACAAACATCGCCCCCGACATCATAACCGTGCGTCCACGTGCACATGAATTGATGGCCGCCGCCAACAACGATTTACCACAACCCGCCGGGCCATAAATGAACAAAGGTGAAAATGTTGCGGTTCCCGCAGCCATTTTTTTGCATGCCGATAACACAAATGCATTTTCTTCGGATGCGATAAAAGAATCAAAATCGCCGGCATCACTTTTTTCGGCCGGCGCAGAATATGTTTGTGTATTATTGTCATTGGCGGTTTGACATGTTGCAGGCGCGCACCCAGAAACAACAACGCGAACGTTCAAACCGTATTCCGCCGCAACCGCATTTAACACACCCATATATGTAGCAGAAACAAAATCTGCAGTAAACTGATTCGGCGCACCCAATTCCAAAACATTATCAGACAAATTAAAATTCAAGGGGGAAATCCAGGCAGAAAAACAGGCCGCATCCATTCTGTTTGAAATCGCAGATTTGATTTCACTTGGATTTACCTGTCTTGTTAAACTTGCCGCCTGCATGCCGTTTCTCCTTGTCCCTTGGAAAGAGTTTCCTGCCGGTTTTTGGGTATAAAATACACCCGCATACAAACGCCAAAAATTACCAAAACCAAATTTTAATAAAGTTTAACGTCTGTTTATGTTTTTTTCCTACCGTGCTCTCTCTTACCCTATTATTATTTTGAAACCTAACTTTTGTTTACCTATGCCAGAATCTTTTTCCTTACCTTTCATATGTCCTGACCACGGGAAATAATTTATAAGATTCATTTCCATTTACAACCAAATATTAACATTTTTTTTCAAATTTATTTTTTGACACGATTCGTTTTTTAACCGGATTTCCGCGGTGTGTATATACACTGTATATACATAGATTTTTTCACACACGAACATACCCAGCATCGCATTTTCTGATTAAACCTTGTAATTCCAACACCACCAATTCGCGTTTTATTTCCGAAATATTTTTTCCGACAATTTCTGCCAATACAGATTCTGACAAAGGAACTGTTCCTATTTTATCTAAAATTTGGTTTTCCGATTCGGCTTTTTTTTCGATTTTCTTTACAGATTTTTTTTCTGTAAAGAAATCTTCTGCCCCCATACACAAAATTGCATTCCCGGACCGAATCAGTGAATTTGGTCCAACCGCGCGTGAATCGGCCGGATGTGATGGAATTGCATATATGGTGCGTCCATACGCACGTGCAAATTCTGCGGTTTTCATACTGCCCGAATTTGAATCGGCTTCGGACAGAATTAACTTTTCTCCGATTCCGGCAATTATTCTGTTTCGTTGAACAAAATTTGTTCCTTTTGGGATAAATCCAACCGGCATATCACTTACCACAACACCGCGTTCCAGTATTTCGTTATACAATCCTTCATTTTCGATTGGCCACACATAATCGACCCCGCCCGCCAACACGGCGATTGTATTTGTATTTCCTTTTGCATTCAATGCGCCACGATGCGCCGCAGCATCTGTTCCCATTGCCATCCCAGACACAACCGCAATATCATGTTCGGCAAATGCGCGCGCAATATCCGCCATAAATTTCATTCCATTGGCGGTTGCATGACGGGTTCCAACCATCGCAACCGATTCGCAACGCAATGTTTCCAAATGCCCACGCGCAGTTAAAATTGACGGATGATTTTTTATTTTTTTTAAATTTGCCGGATATAAATCATCTTCATCAGAAATAAATGCAACATTTAATTTATTTGCCAAATCTATTTCACGCGAAACCGAATCGCGTAAACTGTCGGAAATATCCATATGTTTCAAAATTTCTGCATCTGTTCCGAAACGTTGCCGCAATGTATTATAAGATGCCGGCCCAATTTTGGGCGACCGCAGTATCAGCAAACGTTCAAACAAATTCTTCATAACACGCACTATAAAATCATCCGCACGCGAATCGCAAGAAAAAACACCCAAACGGGTGTTTTTTTATTAAAACCTTAACCTTTAACTTCTTAACTTTAACAATTCATCGTAATTAAATGTTGTACATTGTGATGGTTTTGCTTGTCCATCTTGCACCAACTTGTCGCACTCTGCTTTTAACAAAGCTAAATCTTCCATAAAATTATCAAACCGCAAATCATGTTTGTTTTTTAATGTCAACAATTGAGATTTCAATAACTCATCAGAGTTCATATCTTTTTGTCCTTGGACTGCGCCACCAATCAATCTGTTTCCGAACAATTCCATTGAACCAACACCGACAGCCGCGCCACCGACCGCACCACCAACCGTTGCCCATGTGCGACCTTTTTTCTTGGCATCCAATATACGTTGGCGTAACAATTCTTCATCGACCCAAGAACCACACTCTATCATATTTCCCCACTGGAAATATTTAGATGGGATATCCGAAACATTTATACGCGAATCAGCCGACCTTAAATCGACTTTAACAAAACAAACATTATTTTCTGGATGTTCAACATCTTCTTGCATCATGGCATAATCGTCAGTATTGCTGTAACGCGATGCCCAAACAAAAGTATTCCCAATTCCGATATTATTGTTCAAGCATGCCGCACGTTCCGCCGCACGATCATCTTTTTTGTCATCATCATTGGTTGGCAATGTTGCCTGAACTCTTTCGGCTTTTATACTTGGCGACATAGGGGCCGCACTTAAAGAAACATCAGGGGTACTTATTTGGTTTTTTGATGCGACCATTGCCCTATTCTGCGCCGGTGCCAGACGACTGTTCACCATACTGGAAACACCGACACGCGGGTCGCGCGCATCCGCGGCATCCGCCACAAATGGTAACAAGGCAAATACAGTTGCAAATAAAATATTCATTACTTTTCCCCCCTGCATCGGGGTAATTATACCACAAAAACGACTAAAAATAAAGGATAAAAAGGTGGACAGATGCCTATTTCTTCCACCGCCATGTTATCTTGGATTCGGTTCCTCCGATTAAACGGCCAATATTTTCCCGATGTTTCCAGACCTCTAATAACACGATTATTAACATTGGCACACCTATATTTACCCCCAATACAAATGCCAAAATTGACGACACAGCAAATACGGTCAAAGCCCCCAAAGACGAATATCCGGTCGACAAAGCAACGATCAACCATTCGATTCCACAAATGATGAACAACCAAGGATTCAAAGCCAACAATATTCCAAACAGACACGACACACCCTTGCCACCATGGAAACGCAACCATATTGGAAAGCAATGCCCGACAACCGCGGCAAAACCGCACCAAACACCAAACGCATCACCAAAAAATGCCGAACCGATTAAGACCGCGACTATCGCCTTGGCCATATCCAACAACCAAACCAATGCCGCCATACGCAGCCCCCCCACACGCATAACATTGGTTGCGCCGATGTTGCCACTGCCGACCTGGCGTAAATCGCCATGCCCGAAAACACGTGTCAAAATTAGTCCAAATGGGATTGACCCCAACAAATATGATACAATTAGTATAAATATATATAACATTGTTCTTTTTCCTTGATTTTGTGTTTGTTTTCTATAAAATAGCAGAAAACGTAAACAAATAAAAGGAAAATAAAGTGGCAAACCACAAATCATCTAAAAAAAGAATTTTGGTCACGGCGAAAAAGAATGCCGTAAATACTGCACGCAGAAGTGCCGTTAAAACAGAAAACAAAAAGGCGATTAAGGCCATTGCCTCTGGTGACAAGGCCGCCGCGGTCGCCGCGGTCCGCAGTGCGGAAAGCAAAATGATGAAGGCCGCCGGCAAAACAATGCCGAAAAAACGCGCTTCGCGTAAGGTTTCTCGTTTGACACGCGCCGCCGCGAAAATGGCGTAATTGACCAACATAAAAAACTTGGCGTGCATGTTTTGCACGCCTTTTGTTCTAGAATAAACGTCTTAAAAAAAACTATCTGTTGCGCCCATTTTTTTTGGCGGTGGCAATCGCGAATAACCTGTCGATATGATTTTGCGTTAAAAATAATTCTTCGCCATACGGGTCATATACCGCACCGCCACCGGTACGATATTTATAAACACTGTATCCACATGATAAAGAAAAAAATGCCCCAACCGGGTCCCAAACAATTTTATCTAATTTTATCAATTCTGCCAAAATATCAAAAATACCCTTTTCGACATTTGCGTTAAATCCGCCATGTTGTCGCCCAAGGGGGTCTGCTGTTTCAATACTAACCTGAATCATCAAAAACTCCTTTGATACAGAAAGAATATAGCATTATCTATATAGCAAATACAACGAAAAAAAGACCGTCATTTTGACGGTCTTGGGTATTAATTCAACGGTGCGCCCCAATGTTGCTGGATACTGCGTTCGGCATCCATCGGACTTACCAAAACTTGCGGAGTCAAGATAACAACCAACACATCACGTTGCGATGCCGTCTCACGCGAACCAGACAACAACATAAAGTCAGGATCGCCAAGACCGTATCTGGTATCATTATTCGATTGTTTTTCAAACCCGGACACAACCAACATTTGTCCTGATTCCATAATAACTTCCTGCATGAAACTGCGTTCTTCAACTTCTGGCAATTGTAATGTAACTTCACCGATGGTCTGACTGGACATCTTTAACAATTCACGGACAGACATTCTGAACAACAGCAATATCTTGCCATTTTCTAGAACATTAGGTAACAGTTGCATCGAAAATCCTGTTTCCAAATTATCCTGGTCAACAGTACTGGATTCAACCGTCGTAAAATTACGCGATTCAAAACGTTTGATGTAACCAGTACTCTTGGTATTGTTCACCGGGGCAACACGATTATTACGCGTTGTTACACCAACATTTGTAACCAATGAAACCTTACCCTGCTTGGCCAATGCCTCAATAAGCGCCGTACTGCCCGCCATTGCAGACAACGAACCATTATTTATCTGATCTTGGGTATATGCACCCGCAACCGAAGAACCATTTTCCATATGCGTTGCCCCGGTCAATGCCGACACCGTATTTGACAAAACCGCAATGTTCATTGAACTGGCCTCGGTCGAAGCAAGATTATTCTTTGGATTTGCAACGATGTTCAATCCCGAAGCCGAATTAATCGCCGCCGCCAAATTCAAACCAAACGCAGAATCATTGGCTATTGAAACCTGTAACACCTTGACATCGATTGTAACCAATTGCGACAACCGTTTATTTTGACGCGCGATATAATCACCAACACGTGCCAAAACGGATGGCGGCGCGGTAACAGTTATTGTGCCCAAACTGCGCGACACCGTAAAGTTAGCATTCTCGGACTTTCCAACAATCGATGCTATTGTGCTTTCAACTTCATCCCATTCCTTTAATGTAGATTCTAAATAAACCTGGTTTCCGTTATCGGTTTGAACAGTCGATTGATATGATACATCTGTTCCCAATGCGTATAATGTAAATGTCTTGGTTTCCGTTTCATAGAAAACGATAGCCGTCTTGTCATAATACCATAATAAATCTAAATCTGTCGCAACCTGGGACAGCAATCCAGAAAGTTTTCCGGTATATGCCACATTCATTGTTTTCTTTAATTTTTCAGATGCAACCTGGCTGTCTATTTTAATTGGTATACGGGTAATAGAATTAATGTTATTTGCCAAAACCTGCAGTGTAACCGGTTCATTCAACAATATTGTAACACCTGTATCAGTCTCATATTGCTGAGGCAAATTATTTCTGTGTTCCACCAACATAGATTTATCACCCAACCAAACACCTTCGGACATAGATACGGTATCACCACTGGCAACCTTGGCCGTTGGATTTTTTGCCATTTCGAATGCATCATAAACATTGACAAAATCTTGATCAACCGATGCGGCAACCTTGGCCGAATCACGGGTGGCACAGCCCCCCGAAATTACAACAGCGGACACCGCGACAAAAATTTTCATAAATTTCAACATTTATTCTTTCTCCTACAATCTTGTCAAATTATTCTTCGGACGTAGATATAACCAAAACACGATTTCCCTTATAGAACTTGGCATACGGAACCGGTATTGCGCGTTCGAAATTCCGAACAACCGCCGATGCCACATCAACGAAACGACCCTTGAATACTGCACTTGCCTGAATCGGATATTCTCGTGATGTCGCCCACACCAAATCCCAACCTTCTTTATCACACCATGACTGCAAAACTTCGCGTAATGTTTGGCCACTGGCCACAACCCAAGAACGAACCTGGTCCTGAACAGAATTTGATGGTTCGGCATCCGCAGACAAGTCAACCGATATTTCTGTATCGCCCGAAACCAACAATGTATCACCTTCGACAAAACTGGACATACCATTTACATTGATTACACCACCACCCGTTACGATACCACCATCTGGGGTGCGTTCCACCAAACCATTGCGCGCCAAATATGCGTCATAACCATCGGCATATTTTGCACAGCCACGACGACCACTGCGCGACATTGCCAACACATTGCCACCGTCATCTTCTAAGACCTCGCGATGCAACAACGGCATTTCTGAACCACGTGCACAATCATCATCAAAACCGACCGGAATCTGGTTTCCATGCAACATATTTGCGCCCCCAGACCACCCATCACGGGCACCCAAATTAAAGTTATTTTCAACAACTAAATCCGACCCGATTTTTGAAACAATCCTGATATTGTCAGACTTTGCCGTTTTGGCGCAACCGCCTTGTTCGCAAGAAACGGTAACATCGGCATCAGATCCCGCCAACGGCCATGCCGGAACATCCATCGGCACAATTGGTTGTTGATAAACCTGGGGCTGATAAACTTCCTGTTGTTGATAAGAATTATCATAAAACTGTTCCTGGACATTTGCATTTTCACGCACATTCCTGTCTTCATCATAGAAAACCTCAGACGTAACAACCTGGGGCAAACCCGCATCCGCAAAGCAATAGCCCGCGGCGGTTGCAAACATAGCAGCAATCAAAATCTTGCGAAACATTCGAACTTCCTTTCCTAAAAATTTCCTTTTCTGTATGCCATTATAACAATTTGACCGAATCTGCGCAAGACCAAAAAACACATCCGGCAATGTTTTTTATAAAATTTTTTATAAAAATCGCACGAATCGATAAAAGATGATATACTCTGTTTTGTATAACCAAGGGATAAATAACATGTCTGATACATTTTTGCTTATAATTCTGGGAATTTTTGCGGCGATGATTATCGCAATATTGATAATGATAGTGAATATCAACCGCCGAATTGGAACATTGGAAAAAAATACAGGGTTCCAATACAACATACTGGTAAAAATACAAAACTTGTTGAAGAGTAAGTCTGCAACAAACGCAGTCGCCGAACATGCGGAAATGATTTATCAAGACCTGTTACAAAACCTTATTCCAATTTTGGCGGCGTTGGACATAATGCCTCGCAATACGTCCGAGCATCCATTATGGAGAACATTGGGCGGTCTAATAGATGAATATGCAAAAAATCCATTTGTTATGGAAAAATTACGGCGCGCAATAAAATTGGATTCCGAAGTTAAACGAAATGTATCAAATTATATGAATCGTGCCGACAATTTGCTAAAACACTTGTCAGAATCCGAACCAGACGGTATTTTGACAAAGACATTTATAAATGGGCTGTTGGGACAATCTTTAACATTTTTCACCCAGGCATATCAATTGGCAACCACCGATGAAGGTGATAAATGACGGGTCCAACCGAAAATCTTGTCCGTGAAATATCGGCATCCCGCGGTGAACCGAAATGGCTGACCGATTGGCGCATCGCGGCATTGCATATTTGGGAAAAGATGGACGAACCACATTGGGGAGAAATAGATTACGCACCAATCGATTATGCAACATTAAATTACTATAACAGACAAAAACCGATTGATAACAGCGACCTTAAATCGACATACGATAAAATGGGACTGCCCGAAGGTGAACAACGCGCCCTGCTGGGGATGGCAACAGATACGGTTATCGACAGTTCATCTGTGCACACATCCTATACGGCAGAATTGTCGGCACGCGGTATAATATTTTTACCATTTTCTGATGCGGTTAAACAATATCCTGAATTGGTTCAAAAATACCTTGGCACGGTTGTTCCGGCATCAGATAATTTCTTTGCGGCATTAAATTCTGCCGTATTTTCTGATGGCACATTTGTATATATTCCACCAAACACCGAATGCCCCATCGATTTGGCCAGTTATTTTAGAATCGAAACCGCCAAGATAGGTCAATTTGAACGCACACTTATCATCGCCGACAAAAATTCGAAACTTAGTTATATGGAAGGTTGCAGCGCCCCACGCCGCCCCAATCACCAACTGCACAGTGGTGTTGTAGAAATTGTCGCATTGGATGGCGCACATGTAAAATACGCAACCGTTCAAAATTGGCATGCCGGCGATGCACCGGCCCCCGGCGCATACAACAATACTGGTATATTAAATTTTGTAACAAAACGCGGCAAATGTTACGCAAACGCACGCCTTGATTGGACCCAGTTTGAGGTTGGTTCCGCAATGACATGGAAATATCCATCTACAATTTTATATGGCGATAATTCTGCCAGTGATTTTTATTCACTAACCATAACACGTGGTGGCCAACAATCGGACACTGGAACCAAGATGTTGCATATCGGCAACAATACCGTATCTAATATATTATCGTATGGTGTGTCATTGGATTGGTCGCGCCAGACATTTCGTTCATTGGTTCAATTTTTCGGACACGGTGGAAAAAATGCTTCGAAATGCGACACTCGTATAATTGGCAACGAGGCAACCATAAATGCATTACCCAACATCATATACGAAAATTCCGACAATACACAAACGCACGAGGCCACAACTGGTGCCATAGATGCGGCGCAATTATTATATTTGAACATGGCGGGATTAGATGACGATATGGCAACGGCGCTAATTATTGGTTCCATGGCAACGCCTATATTATCAAGGTTACCCATGGAATTTTTGGTTGAATCGAAACAACTTATTCAAATGGCACTGAATACAGGGGGCAAGAAATGATTTTAGAAGTAAAAAATTTAAATGTCTCGTTTAACGGAAAAAAATTATTGACCGATATAAATATGTCTGTTGATACCGGCGCACGCCATTTGATATGCGGACATAATGGTTCGGGAAAATCCACCTTGGTCGGCGCAATCGCCGGAAATCCAACGTATAGCGTGGATAGTGGCAATATAATTTTTAACGGTATGGATGTAACACATGACAATGCAACCACACGTGCGCTATCCGGAATTTTTATTGGTTCACAAAATGTTCCGGAAATTCCGGGTTTAACAATAATCAGTTTTCTTAAACATTCCATTGCCGCCCATCATCATTTTCAATTTGGTCGCGATTTACCAATGGGCGAATTTCTAGAAATGTTGGAATCTGCGCGTGAAAAGTTAAATATTCCATCTGATTGGTTAAACCGTTCTGTGAACGTCGGCTTTTCGGGTGGTGAACGCAAACGCATAATGTTATTGCGGTTATTAATGACGAAACCCAAACTTGCAATTTTGGATGAACCCGATTCTGGTGCCGATGCAACGGTCAAACATCAAATTGCAGACACAATTAAATCTATGCCAACAACGACATTTATATTTATATCGCACCAAGACGATTTTACGCAAATGGTTGCCCCAACGAATACAACCACTTTGTCAAACGGCAAAGTTGTGATAGAATAGTATAAATGAACCAAAGGGGGGACAAATGAACGGACTTATTTTATTCGCGGGACTTATTCTTCTGCTCTGGATTGGCAGTTCTATTTTTATTCCCCTGTTGGTTGCGACCTTTTTATGGTATTTAATAAATGCAACGGCAACGTATTATCGCAAATTATTTCCGCGCGAACCGCGTCATCACGGGGTCGAAATATTTTTCGAACTAACATCACATGTGTTATCCATCGCAACGTATGTTGGTTTAATATACTTGTTTGCAACACGTGTTCGCCCCATGTTTGGCGAGATATTACCGGCTATTCCAGAAATTCAAGACAAACTGAACACGACTTGGACATATATAGATGATACATTTGGTTTGGATATTTCCGGTGTCGCGATGCCCAGTATCGAAAAGATTGTATCCAGTGTCGGTACATCTGTTGCGAAATTGGCGACATCAATGGGTATGGTGTTGGTATACATGATATTTATGTTTGTAGAGCAAAGCACATTTCACAAAAAATTAGCAGAACTGTTTCCAAACAAAACCCAACACAAAAAAATGCGCTTTATTTTATCCAGCATTGACGAGAATATGAAAAAATATCTGTTTATGAAGACATTGGTGTCGGGCATTACCGGTATTATTTCATATATATGGATGTATATGTTGGATTTGCAATTCGCCGGAATATGGGCATTTGTGATTTTCATTTTAAGTTATATTCCAACAATTGGTGCAATTATCGGATGCGGGTTACCGATACTGTTCGCTGTTGTGATGGGCGCAACATTAAATGAATTAGTTTTGTTGTCGTTGGGTTTAATCGGTCTGCAATTATTGTTCGGAAATATTATCGAACCGAAATTGACAGGAAAAACATTAAACCTGTCCACACTGGCAATACTTATAAACCTGGTATTTTGGGGTCTGATATGGGGTGTTGCCGGTATGTTTTTCAGTGTCCCATTATTGGTGGCAACATTTATCATCACGGCCCAGTTTGATTCCACGCGTTGGGTTGCGATATTACTGTCCGCCGACGGCAAGATACCCGATAAAGACGAAGATTAATTATGTCTGGATATTAAATCAATCGCGTTTTCCAATATCATACGGGCGGCATTGGAATCCAGTTTTTCTTTGATATCCGAACGACGCACGCGACCCATTTGCTCTTGCGCCGCGGTTGATGACAACGTTTCATCAATAAATGTAATTGGTGTATCGGTTTCGTGCGCCAACGCGTCCGCAAATTCGCGCACCATTTTGGTTGTATCTGATTCCGAACCATCTGTTCGCAACGGTAACCCGATTACTATTCCGGCGGCCCGTTCATTACGCGCCAAATCTGCAACCGCACGCACTAATTCGACCCTGCCCTGCGACACAATCGGCGCACGCGCGAACACAAATTCGCGTGATTCATCAGACACCGCAACCCCGGTGCGTCGCGCCCCCCAATCGATTCCAATCAATCGACCGGCGCGGGGAAAAACCTTGAAATCGTCCAAAATCATTGTATAATCACCTTTACGTATAAATATAGGATTAGAAATGGCATTTAGCAAGAGTCAATTACATAAATTCGCAGACCTTATCAAGATTGATATTTCTGATGAAAAATTGGAACAGATGAACATAGATTCCGTCGTTGAATGGATTGATAAATTAAAGAAAATCGACACGCATGGGGTTGAACCACTGCTGTCGCCGGCACAACACAACCTGCCTTTGCGCGCAGATGTGGTTACCGACGGTGGTATTCGTGATGCGATTTTGGCGAACGCGCCCGACAAAGCGGGTGTGTCCCGTGGGTACTTTGCGGTTCCGAAAGTTATGGATGGGGATTAAAATGCCAAAAGCAAAAAAAACAAATGTTATCTTGACCAGTTATCCCTCCGGCGGTTGGACGCCGACGACATTAAAATTGGGCGCATGGCCCGAAAACAAGAAACAAGAATTCTTGTCATTCGTTCGCGTGCACGATTTGTATAACATGCCGGGTTGCAATATCAATATTCATTTTGATACATCTGTGATGCACGTGCGTGGATTCAAAAAACCGATAACATATACACCAATGCATTCACGGAATAAAAGCAATGAAATGATTATCGAAATTATTACCGACGAAGAAAATCGTGAATGTTGGCCATTCTGTTCTGCGACATGTCCACTGTGCATCCAAGACGGACAATGCACATCACCATTGGTCAAGAAATACATCGGCGAATTCTTGTTTCCAAAAATATATAAAAAACAAAGATAGGAAGTGAAATGATAGACCTTAGCATTACCGAAGCATTAAAGAAATTAAAATCTCGCGAAATCAGTGCGACCGAACTTACGCGCGCACACCTGGATAGAATTGAAAAATACAATCCGGAATTGAACGCGTATATCACCGTTACCGCGGAACGCGCACTGGCCGACGCAGCGGCGGCGGACGAACGTATTAAAAATGGCGACGCACGCGCACTGGACGGGATTCCAATTGCGATGAAAGATTTATTTGCGACAAAGGGAATTCGCACAACCGCGGCTTCACACATGTTGGAAAACTTTGTCCCAGAATACGAATCTACGGTTTCACAAAAATTTATCGATGCCGGAACAGTCCTGCTTGGTAAATCAAACCTGGACGAATTCGCGATGGGAACATTTTCCAAAACATCTTACTTTGGCGCGCCGGTGAATCCGTGGCAAATGGAACGGCGCCTTACCGCCGGCGGCTCATCGGGTGGTTCAACATCTGCGGTCGCATCTGGTATGGCAATGGGCGCAACTGGTACAGACACCGGCGGTTCAATCCGTTTCCCGTGTTCTATTACCGGCCTGGTTGGACTGAAGCCAACATACGGTTTATCTTCGCGTTGGGGATGTGTCGCGTTCGCATCCAGTTTAGATACACCCGGCCCTATCGCACGCACGGTTGATGATGTGGCATTATTGTTATCAGCGATGGCAGGACACGATCCCAAAGATTCGACCAGTGCAGATTTTCATCTGAATTTGGACACGCCTTTGAAACCGATTTTGGGCGAAGGGGAAAAATTGCGCATCGGTGTTATCCGTGAATTTAATGATGTAAAAATTTCAGACGATATGAAAAATCTGTTTAATGCGCGCGTGGCAGATTTGAAATCCGCCGGCGCCGAAATTGTTGAAATTTCTATTCCGAATATCTTGGATGCACTGGCGGCATATTATATTATCGCCCCGGCCGAAGCATCTTCGAACTTAGCGCGTTATGATGGGGTGCGTTATGGTCTGCGTGTTGAAGGCAAAGACATATACGACACATTTAAAAAGACACGCGCCGCCGGATTCGGCGATGAAGTTAAACGCCGTATGATTATCGGCACCGCGGTTTTATCATCTGAATCTTATGAAGTATATTTCATGCAGGCCGCACGTGTTCGCCGCATGATTGCCGACAGTTTCAATCGCGCATTTGAACAATGCGATATGATTATTTGTCCGGCGGGTGCGGGAACGGCAATGCCACTGGATTCAGATATGACACCATTGGAATATTACGCATTGGATTTGTTCACGGTCGCAATGAACTTGGCGGGCGTGCCGGCGGCAAGTGTTCCTTGTGGTATGGCGCAAAACGGTCTGCCGTTGGGTATGCAGGTTGTTGGAAAAATGTTTGACGATGTCCGCGTTTTGCAATTGGCAAAGCACATAGAACAATTCGCCGGCATTGATAACAGACCAACAAAGATAATGGGAAAATGATTCTATGGTAGAAGAAATGAGCAAAATAAAAATGGTGGCCAGAAGTGGAATCGAACCACTGAGTAGTGGGATTTTCGGGGGAATTGGTTCTATGGTAGAAGAAATGAGCAAAATAAAAATGGTGGCCAGAAGTGGAATCGAACCACTGACACAGGGATTTTCAGTCCCTTGCTCTACCAACTGAGCTATCTGGCCATCCGTGAGGTGTATAATAAGATACGAAAAACAAAAAAGCAAGGAAAAAGAAAAATGTTTACAATAAAAGGAAAAACAGGTGATTGGGAAGTAGTTGTTGGACTGGAAACTCATATCGAAGTCCTGTCCAAAAGTAAAATTTTCAGTGGCGCATCCGCAGACTATAATCCAACGGTTGCCCCCAATACCCAGGTTTCCATGGTCGATGTCGCCATGCCGGGCATGTTGCCGGTACTGAACGAATACTGCGTAGACCAGGCAATTAAATTCGGCCTTGGCATCAACGCGGAAATTTCCCGCAAAAGTTGCTTTGCCCGTAAACAGTATTTTTATCCCGACCTGCCCCAGGGATACCAGATTACACAGCCAGCCGATCAACCGCCGGTTGTCGGACGCGGATGGGTTGAAATTATGGGCGACGATGGGAATCCTAAAAAGATTTTAATTGAACGCGCACATATGGAACAAGATGCGGCAAAAAATAAACATGATATGCATCCGGCAAAATCATTTGTTGATTTTAACCGTTGTGGCGTTATGTTGCTTGAAATCGTTACATTTTTGGACACAAAAAACCCAGAAAACAATTCATACATATCATCACCCGAAGAAGCCGAAAGATACCTGCGTCAAATCCGCGAAATCGCGCGCGCATTGGGTGTATCCAAGGCGAATATGGAAGAAGGTTCTATGCGCGCAGATGTCAATGTTTCTGTCAAACGTGTTGGTTCCAATACTTTTGGAACACGCACCGAAACAAAAAACATGGTGTCTTTCAAGTTTATTAAAAACCACATTGAAAACGAAGCCCGTCGCCAAGTTGAAATTTTGGAAAGTGGTGGGGTCGTTTCGCAAGACACATTGCGCTATCACCAAGATGACGGTTCTTCATCCGTCATGCGCAGTAAAGAAGACGCGTTGGATTATAGATATTTTCCGGACCCGGATTTGTTGCCACTTATTATCACAGACGAACAAATCGAACGTATACGAAAAACCATGCCGGAATTACCTGCGGCAACGCGTGCACGCTATATCGAGAAATTCGGTTTGGCCGAATACGATGCGGCCCGCCTTACCGAAACAGTAGACATTTCGCATTGGTTTGATGCAGCGGTTGACGGCAAGGCCGAACGCGCCAAGGGGGTTGCAAACTGGATGATTTCTGAACTGTTCGCACACCCAGAAAACTATGACATTACAAATGAAAAATCTGGCATTGTTGACGGCATGCGGATTATTACCCCGTCTGATTTGGCGGAATTGGTTGATATGGTTGCGACATCTGAAATCAACGGGAAACAGGCCAAAGATATATTTATCAAAATGCTGGACGGGGCGGAAGGCACACCGCGTTCGATTGCCGATAAGTTCGGTATGAAACAAATTACCGACACTGGTGCGATTGAAAAAATTATTGATGAAGTTATCGCCAAAAACGGCCCCCAGGTTGAACAATACAAATCTGGCAAACTGGGCCTGTTTGGATTCTTTGTTGGAAATGTTATGAAGGCATCCGCCGGAAAAGCCAATCCCGCGGTTGTAAATGAAATTTTGAAAAAGAAGTTGGGGTAAAATATGAACAATGTTATCGTGTTTATTGCACCGACCGTTGATATGGCCATGCGTCAAAAATTAGCGGAATCATTCCGTATACGCGGAATCGCCATGACGGATAACATGCAAAATGCGACACTGATTATTACCGATGCCGAGCAACCAGTTAGGCGTATGGAAATTGCAGATTTTGCAGAAGAACTTATTGATGAATATGCACAAAAATTTGTAATACTGAAACACGAATTTTTGTTACTTAATCAAAAACCCAAAAAAACAAAATCAGAATTGAATCTGCGACACCCATTAAAACAATTTAATCAAACAAAACAGATACACAGACAAAGATTTTTTAACAGAACAAATTGTAAATAAAAAAGGAGGCAAAAATGGATGAACTTTATATATTGAAATTTGATTATGATGTCATATTTGGTCAAAGTTATAGATTATTGCCAAGACAGTTTACATTAATCTCAACAGATTTCGAACAAGCACGTGAACGCTTGATTGCAGCGACTGGGGCAATTTTACACCGCACAAAACGTAATCAGAACAGATAAACCAAATGTCACAACAAAAAAAATACTTTATTAAAACTTTCGGTTGTCAAATGAACGTGTACGACAGTTGGCGTATCGCCGCCATGTTGGATGCGCATGGAATGGTCGCAACCAAAGACGTTGCCGATGCAGACATAATTATACTGAACACTTGTTCGGTTCGTGAAAAGGCGACGAATAAAGTATTTTCCGAACTGGGCCGCATACGCGATATGAAAAAGCCAAGCGCCCTGTTCGGCATTGTCGGATGCGTTGCACGCGAAACGGGCGCAACTGCATTTCATCGCATACCAGAGTTGAACTTTGTTTTGGGGCCACAGAGTTATCACAAATTACCAGAAATTTTAACAGACCCGGATACGCGACTATTAAACATCGACTTAACTGGTTTGGAAAAATTTGATGAATTACCACAAATGACCACTGCCCCGGTTGTATCATACATACCAATCCAGGAAGGATGCAATCATTGCTGTACATATTGTATCGTGCCGTACACACGTGGTCGCGAAATTTCGCGTTCGTATGACGATGTTATTCGCGATACATTGCATGCAGCAAAAACTGGCGCGGTCGAGATTTGTTTTCTTGGGCAAAATGTTAACGGATATAAATACACAGATGAAAACGGCAAAATATATCGTTTATCAGATTTGATACGCGCGGCGGCGCAAATGCCAGAAATTCGCCGTATACGCTTTACATCCAGTTATCCAACAGAAATGTCAGATGACCTTATTCAAATGTTTGCGGTTGAGCCAAAATTATTACCGTTCCTTAATATGCCAATTCAAAGTGGTTCACCCGATGTTTTACGCCGAATGAACCGCCCATACAGTTTGGATTCATATCTTGGCATCATAGACAAACTGCGTGCGGCGCGTTCCGACATTCAAATATCATCTGATTTTATTGTTGG
>CACZUL010000009.1 GCA_902784285.1 uncultured Pseudomonadota bacterium
AATATGGGTTTATATACTTATCCTATTTTGATGGCGGCGGATATATTACTGTATAATTCCGATACGGTTCCCGTTGGTGCAGATCAAAAACAACATGTTGAATTTGCGCGCGATATTGCGGGACATTTTAATACAATCTATGGCAATGTGTTCAAACTGCCGGAACCGCAAATTATGCCAGATGCCGGGATTATTCCGGGATTGGACGGCCGGAAAATGAGTAAATCTTATGATAATGTCATCCCGCTTATGGCATCTTCGGCAGATTTGAAGAAACGGATTATGCGCATCATTACAGATAGCAAAACACCGGACGAACCCAAAGACCCGGACACTTCGACAATATGTATGCTGTATCGTCATTTTGCAACTGCGGCGGAAACCGCGGCATTGGCCGAAAAATTCCGCGCCGGCGGTATGGGGTATGGCACGGCGAAAACAATCTTGTTTGAAAAATTGGATTCTGTGTTATTGCCTATGCGTGAACACTATGAATATTTAATGGCGCATCGCGAAGAATTGGATGCTGCATTGGCCGACGGTGCCGCCGCCGCGCGCAGAATTGCCGATAAAACAATGTCGCGCGTCCGCCATGTAATGTTAGGAACAAAAAAATAATTAAACAACCAAGGGAGAGAGTATATGAGTAACAAAACAATCGGAATAATCGCATGCGCTTTGTGCGTGTTGGCTTTGGGTTGGGGCGCGGTAAATCGTCTGGCCGAACCACGAACAATAAGTGTTGGTGGCGAATGTCTAACATCGGCACCCAAGGACAGAACTGCAATTACTATTCGTGTCAGTGTTACGGACAAAAGTGCGGCAAAATCTATGAAGACCGCATCAACCAAGGTTGCCGCCATTAACGAATATTTAAAAACATTGGATGTCAAGGTTCAAACCAGTGAATTTAATTCGTATGAAAAGAACGAGTGGAACCCGACAACCCATAAATCTGATTTTGTTGGAATTGAAACGACAATTGCTTTGGATGTTTCCGCATCAAATATTGATACAATCGAAAAAGTTCTGACACAATTCGCTGGGCAACCCGATGTGTTTGTGACAAATCTGCGTATGTTCACATCTGCGGAAACATTAAAACCGATTTTAGAATCGTGCCTTGGCACTGCGGTTGAAAATGCGCGTTCTCGCGCAGATGCTTTGGCGGCGGGTGCGGGTCGTCGTGTCGGCAAACTGTTGGCGGTATCATACGGTTCGGGCGGTGGATACAGTGTTAGCCCAACCGCAAATTTCCGTATGGCGAAAATGGAATTGGCATCCGCAGATGCATCTTATGCCGGTGGCGCAATCACCGGTAAAGATACCGAGGTTTCTGTGAACGTTTCCGCAATATTTGAAATAAGGTAAAGATGCAAGAAATCATCGATGAATTTACGGAATACATAATTAAAACGCGTAATTATTCGGCGCATACGGCGGTGGCTTATGTTGCCGACATCGATGATTTCCTTAAATTTTTTGCCGAATTTAATGGGGCAAATGTGTTGGTGGGCGACCTTTCGCGGGCCGACACAATTTGTTTTCGCGCGTGGTTGGCAAATCGACAATCACGCGGATTGTCTTTCAAATCCACGGCGCGCGCGTTGTCTGCACTGCGCGGGTTTTATAAATATCTTGCAAAACATCACGGCATAGAAAATGATGCAATTGGTTTAATATCTTCGCCACGCGTTCCGAAAAAACTTTCCAAGGCAATAGATGCATCCGATGTTGCCGATATGAACGGCGCAATTCATGTTATTGATAATTCCGAACCATGGATTGCGGCGCGCGATTGGGCATTGGTAACATTACTGTTCGGGTGCGGTCTGCGAATATCCGAGGCACTATCGCTGCGCAATTCGGACATCGCCGGCGCGCCGGAATCATTGCGCATTGTGGGCAAGGGCGCAAAAGAACGCGTTGTTCCCGTTTTGCCGGCGGTTTATACGGCAATTAAAAAATATACTGAATTGCGCCCGTTTGGAAATGCCGCGTCCGATGAATTGTTCCGCAGTGTTCGCGGGCTTCCTATGTCGGCGCGTATGGCGGAAAAGGTTATCGAAAAATTGCGAAATTACCTGCAATTGCCGGACTATGTAACGCCGCACGCGTTGCGACACACTTTTGCGACGGCATTGTTGTCTGATGGCGCAGATTTACGCAGTTTGCAAGAATTATTGGGGCATTCGTCTCTTTCCACAACGCAACTTTATACGCGGGTTAATATGTCCGAAATTATGGACATTTACGAACATTGCCATCCGCGCGCAAGTGAAGATACAGAAAATTGAGTTGATTTTCCCTTGTGTTTATGAAACAATACGGGCATGACAATTCGTTTTATCAATTTTTATTGTTGTTGTTAAAAATATCTTTTGGGCGGGTATTATTACTTGCCATATCTTTCATAATTTATTATCATCAACCAAAAAATAGAAGGATTTTATCATGCAAATAAGACTTTATAACACAATGACCCGTAAAGTGGAAGATTTCAAACCAATTACACCAAACCATGTTGGATTTTATGGTTGCGGTCCAACCGTTTATTGGGACCAACATATTGGAAATATGCGGACATTTTTTAACAACGACATATTAAAACGTATGTTTTTGGCGAACGGATATACTGTGACCCATGTTATGAATTTTACGGATGTCGGACATTTGACCAGCGATGAAGATACCGGCGAAGACAAGATGGAAAAGGGTGCCGCGCGTGAAAATATGTCTGTGTGGGATATTGCAAACAAATATATAAAAAGTTGCGTGAACGATATGAATTTGTTAAATATTATTCCACCGACCCATACACCGCGGGCCACCGACCATATCAAAGAACAAATAGAACTTATTCAGAAACTTGAAAAACTTGGTTTTACCTATGAAATACCCGGTGACGGAATTTATTATGATACATCTAAATTGTCGGACTATGGCAAACTGGGCGGTCAAAATCTGTCTGAATTGCGTGGCGGCGCGCGCATAGAAAATAATAACAAGCGTAATATTACCGACTTTGCTTTGTGGAAATTTTCACCAAAAGATGTCAAACGTCAAATGGAATGGGACAGCCCATGGGGCGTGGGTTTCCCGGGCTGGCACCTTGAATGCAGTGCAATGAGTATGAAATACCTTGGGGAACATTTTGATATTCATACGGGGGGCCAAGAACATATCAAGGTTCATCATACCAATGAAATTGCGCAATCCGAACCAATCGTTGGTGCGCCATGGGTTCATTATTGGGTTCATTGGGCATGGTTAATGTTGAAAGACGGTAAAATGTCAAAATCTTCGGGCACATCCTATACTGTGCGCGGATTGATAGAGCGCGGCTATGACCCAATGGCATTTCGTTATTTGTTGCTGACTGGGCATTATCGTCAACCAATGGATTTTTCATTTGAATCTTTGGATGCGGCGGCGGCGGGCTATAAAAACATGGTTCGTAAAATTGCCGATTTAATGGCCGCGGGCGATACGGAACCGGTCAACCAAGATTTGTATAACGAATGGCACGATAAAATTTTGACACCAATTTCTGATAATCTTAAAACATCGGAAACATTGGCGGCGGTCCAGGATTTGTTGAAAAGCGCGGATATAAATCCGGCGACAAAATTGTCATTGTTAACATTCATTGATGACTTATTGGGATTGCAATTGATTGACCGTGCAAACAAATTGCGTGCAGCGGAATCCGCGGTGGCACCTGCGGAAATTCAAAAATTGGCGGAAAAACGTGCAGATGCCAAGAAAAACCGCGACTTTGCGACCGCGGATGAATTGCGTGGCAAAATAGATGCGGCGGGTTGGACGGTTATGGATATTCCTGGCGGATTCAAATTGGTGAAAAAAGGATAAATATTTTACAAAAAACCGCTTGAATATGATTGTTTTTGTGTTATATTTAGCCACAGCGAACAAGAGGATTTTTTATGAATTACCCATATATGCCTAAATCCACTGCTTTGTGGTTGATTGAAAACACTTCTTTGACATTCGAACAAATTGCTGAATTCTGCGGGTTGCATGAATTAGAGGTTAAAAATATTGCGGATGCCGAAACCCAAAAAATGCAGGGTTTAAACCCAGTTTTGAACGGCCAATTGACCCGCGAAGACATCGCAAATTGTGAAGCCGACCCATCTGCGCGCCTTACTTTGCGTGAAAATATAGTTCGTGCTCAAAATGCCCAAAATAAGAAAGGTGTTGGTTATACACCAAAATTACACCGTCAAAATCGTTTGGGTGGAATTTTGTGGATTCTGAAAAATTGTCCGGAATTGTCAGATGGACAAATTGCGCGCCTTATGCGTAGCACCAACCCAACGGTGGCTTCAATCCGCAACAAGACGCATAAGAATTATTCGGAAATTCAAATTCAAAGCCCGATAGTGTTGGGCTTGTTGTCAGAATCTGCATTGCATGATGCAGTTGCCAAGGCAAATCGTGCGGCAGAAAAAGCGACCAAGGGCAAAAAGAAATAAATTATCAAACCATAAAGCATGGGGTTTTTGATGTCCAAAAAACTTGATAACGCGACCAAATTATTGTTGGATTCATTACCGGAAAACCTTCAGAAATTGGCAACTTCTTCGCTTGAAAACGGCTATCTGTCCCAGATGGACTTTAACGCCGCGGTTGATGCCGATGAAATTCCAGATGAAGAACATGCCGAAGTTCAAGAATTTTTCAAACAAGATTTGGGCTTGGAATTTATTGAAACGGACAATTATTCCAAAGATATGGAAAAATATTACGATGAAGATGCCGATGAAAACGCGGAAAAGTATCGTAATTTGTTAAATGCCGATGCGGAACAGGTTGATGTTAATGACGAAGATTATGAACACTATGCCAAACAATTGGAACGCAGTCAGACTGGTAATTTGGTGCTGGGGGTCCAAGATTCTGTTCAATCGTATTTGAAACAAATTGGAACCGTGCAATTATTGACCGCCGCGGGCGAGGTTGCAATTGCCCAACGCATCGAGGCCGCATCCCGCCTTATGATTTATGGACTGTGTGAAAGTCCGATGACAATTCAGGCTATGTTGGATTGGTATCAACAATTGTTAAATGAAGATATTCGTCTGCGTTACATTATAAATTTGGAAGCCATGTATTCATCTGATGCCGAACAAAAGTCTTTGGCGGCGATTTCCGAAACATTGAAATCCAAAGGTGTGGACCAGGTTGACGATTTGGATGACGATGATTTAGATGATTTGGAAGAAAGTGTTGCCGATGATGAAGATGACGAAGAAGATGACGATATGTTGGATGATGAAGACGGCGATAAAAAAGAAGATACACCGCGTGGAACATCTGGTGTGCCAATTCCAGTAATGGAAGAAGCGCTAATGCCAATGGTTTTAGATTTGTTTGCTAAAATTAAACGCACATTTAACAGCATGCAAAAATTGCAGGCAATGCGCTTGAAAAACTTGCTTACATCATCCAAGCCGGATGAAGCGTTGGAAGCGAAATACAATAAAATGCGTCTGACACTGTTTGAACATGTAAGCAAGATTCGTATGAACGATGATCGTATCGCGGAAATCATGGATAAATTGACCGAACGCGACCAGTTGCTGATGGGACTTGAAGGCAAATTGTTGCGTCTTGCCATGGCAAACAAGATTAAACGCGAAGATTTCTTGGCGGAATATACCGGCAACGAATTGAACCGTAATTGGGTCAAAAAATTATTAAAACATAAAAGCAATGTTTGGGTGAACTTTGCGAAAAAGCATGGTGCGGACATTGTTAAAATCCAAGACGATATTACGGCGATTGCGGCCGAAACGGGTCAACCCACGGGCGAATATAAAAAGGTTGTAGAATTGGTTCGCCGTGGCCAGGCTGAAGCCGCACGCGCAAAACGCGAAATGATAGAAGCGAACTTGCGTTTGGTTATTAAATTCGCGAAAAAAAGCAGCAACCGCGGTTTAGGTTTGGACTTCTCGGATTTGGTGCAAGACGGCAATATTGGTTTGATGAAGGCGGTTGATAAATTCGACTATCGTTTGGGAAATAAATTTTCAACCTATGCGACCAATTGGATACAACAGGCAATTCTGCGCAGTATCGCGGACCAGGCGCGCACAATTCGTATCCCAGTGCACATGATAGATAACATACACAAGATTCAACGTGCTTCGCGTCAGTTTATGCATAAATATGGTCGTCAACCAACCGCCGAAGAATTGTCCAAGATAATATATCTGCCGGTGGACAAAATTCACAAGGCAATGAAGGTTAACCTTAAACCAATTTCGTTGGAGGCGCCCGTTGGCACCGAAGACGACAGTTCGCGTATGGAAATTATTGCGGATGAAACGGCGAAAAATCCGTTTACATCGGCGGCACAAAAGAATCTGCGTAAAATCGTTACACAAATTCTGTCGGAACTGGATCCAAAAGAAGAAACGGTTCTGCGTCAACGTTTCGGTATGAGTACTAACAAGACCAGTACATTGGAAGAAGTTGGTGAATACATCGGGGTTACGCGTGAACGTATACGTCAGATTGAACAAAAGGCACTGAACAAATTAAAGCACCCAACACGGGCACGTAAATTGCGCAGTTTCTTGGAAGATTAACATCGGGGGGGCGTTTTCAAACGCCCCTTTTTAATAACAACCAAAGGAGGCAAAAATGAAAAATACGGTTTTATTTTGTGCGGGACTTTCGGGTTCAGGCAAAACGTATTATATTAAAAATACGTTACCGGATGGTTTGTTTTATAACCTTAAATCTGCGACTACGCGCGATATGCGTGCTGGCGAGGTTGAAGGCCGAGAATATTATTTTCGTGATGAAGAATATTTTAATAACACCCCTTTGGTAACACGTTTATGGGTAAATCGTGATTTTTGGAAACCGGGCGAACGCAAATGGATGTACGGCGTTCCGGAATCTGAGGTTATACCAAACCTTGGACGTAATTTTGTCTATGATGTCATAGAACCTAAATATGTTCGTCAAATGATAGATTGGTTTAATATGCATGGGCTGGATTCGTCTTATGCGTATAAAATTGCGTGGTTTGTGCCACCAAAGAATAATTTTGAAATTGCGTCTGCGCGTGCCACAATGCCAAATGATATTGCTGTTCGGCGTGCAAATACGTGCGATATAGAAGATTTTTTAGAGGTTGATTTACGCCCAGATTTTATGTTATGCCCAATTAAGGGGAATATGGATCCGCGTCTGATTCAATATATTGGGGCGGTGTATGAAGAAATGCAGTGGCGGCAAAACAAAACAGTAAATAGACTAATTTCAAATTCACGATAAAAACCGCCCATTTGGGCGGTTTTTAATTATCCAACACGCCGGCGCGATAGGTTGTGTTGTTATATGTTAAATTTAAACTGCCGGTTCCGCCATTACCGGTTTCCAATGGCACATAGCATGTGACACCATTTTGTTTAACGTTTATGGCCACCGTTGTAACCTTGGTCGCAAACAGTGGGAATGTCAAACCAGTGCTGGTTCTTAATTGCGTTCCAAACGAACATAAATCTGGACACTGGCCACCATACGCATGATCACACGATGTGGAATCCGGTTTACAGGCAACACGTGGTGTAGAATTTGTTCCGGAAGTCGCGGGTTTCCAAAAATTTTCATAACCCGTAGTTACCTGGGTAGTGCCTGTTGGACATGCAGTATCCAATTTAGTGTCATTATAGAATATGTTGTTCATATTTGATGAACTTATATTCGTAATTCCATCAAATAAATCATATGGTATATAGCCGTCTAAATTTGTACACCCATAGAACATTTCGTTAAACATTCGTGTTCGGGCCGTACCAGATATTCCATCAAACAATCCGGCCGGGATTGGGCCTGTTAAATTGGTCGCACCTCTGAACGAAGCGTAGAATAAGGGTTGATCCGTTGCTGATGTCCCGTTGTTTTTTGTCGGGAAAAGGGCGCCTAAACTGCCACTTATACCATAAAGGTATTCCGGGGTTGCGTAACCGCCATATATACTAATAACCGCATTTGAATAATTTGTATCTTTCTTGGGGTATTGCGTGAAATTGCCACTTAATCTGATGGTATAACATTCTTGTGTATCATAGAATTTGCGTGTAAGTGCCATTCGGTTATTCAGGATGTTATTTCCTAATGTTTTGGTTTCCGTATAACCGTCTCCCCAATCAATATACAAAGTTCCAAGTGCTGAAACATAAAAAGTAAAATCATCACCGTTTGATGGAAAATTACATACCTGCATTTCAAATTGTGATGGGACACACGTCGTACCATTGTTTATAGAAATTTCATTTGTGGTACATGCAACCGCTGGCGCAATTTGAAATGCGCCAAAAACACTGATAAATATAATTATCAGTACACGCAAAAAACGCACAAAATTCAACATGTTATTGTGTTGCTTGGTGTTTTCCTTTCCTTGTTATATTTTAAGGCTAGCAAAAATGCGCCAAACGGCGCAAGTATAAATATATAATATTTTATATATTTATAAAAAAATTTTCTGATGAATTATATCTGGGCAGATAAAGCAGAATAAATTATACCCAAATCAGTCTTGATTAGCCCCGCAACCAATTTGTCGGCATTATCAGTTTGCCGTGCCGCGCCCACAATTTTATCAAAACTGCGAACAAATTGTGTTGCCTGGGAACGGAATACAGAATCAGATTTTAACAAATCGCGAATTTGTTTTTTATCGGCGGCCTTGATAATCTTGGCCATCCATTTGGCAAATATTGTTTTGTCGCCGTCATGATATTTCTTCCAAACAACATCGGGAATTTCTCCGCCCATCGCGCGGGTTAAATCGATTGTTTGTTCGTACATTTTATCAAATTCATGTGTGGTTGATTCCAAGAAATCACGACCACTGGCGCGTGGCATCGGTGCGGCGGTGCCGGCGGATTTAATTGCCTCCATTGGGGCGGCGGCGCGCGCAACCATCATTTGTTTGTTTAATGTCTGCATTGTGTCAACGGCCTTGGCATAATCGGACATCAAATCAATCATTTGCTGACGTGATTGGCCGGCCAAGTTTTCTAATTTAACCGCAGAATCAGCAACCGCAACGGTGGATTTTTCGACTGTTTCTTGTATCGCAGCAATTTTTTCATCCAATTCAGAAACAATTTTACCCAAACCAATACCCGCGTCACCAGATTGTCGCGCCAGTTCAGGCAGTGCCTCGTAATACTTATCAATCAATTCAGACAATGGTTTTAATTGTGCCGTTGTTTCCATAGACATCTTAATCAGACCTTCGGATTGACCGGTTAATTGGGTGTGTGCCGCGTTCATTTCTATCAGTGTTTCGCGCACGCCCGTTGCCATGGATTTTACAGATTCTGAAAACGCATTTGCCGCGGTTTTGGTGTCTTTTAGTGTATCATTGGCAACACCGGATACCGTTTTTAATTCATCAACAACATCACCGGCAAAATCTTTGATTTCATTTTCAAAATGATTGGTTAATCCGGATAATTCACTGGATATACCGCGCACCGCACTTTCGGTTTCGGTCGCGCTGGCCATCAAACCTTCAACTGCATCAGTTAATTTCTTAATCTGTTTTTCAATGGAAGATTCAGACAATAACACCTGGGCCCCGACAACATTTGCAGTATTGGTAAGTGTGTTTATTTGGGCGGTTAATTGTTTCTTGCTTTGTTTGCCGAATGTATCAAGTTTAGTAAGGTATGTGTTCACAATTTTATTGTTTTCGGCCAAGACATCTTCATAATTGTTTGCGGATTCTTTTATTTGATTGAATCCATCAACACTGGTCTTGGTTAATTCAGATATTTGGCCTTGGATGCTGTTGGCTTCTTCGGTCATTTTTTGAAATTGTTCTGTGTTTGATTCAAAAGCAGTATTCAGTTGATTGCCAAGATTTGCGCTTGCTTCAGTCCACTGGGTAATTTTTGTATCGATTTGTGCGATTTTCTCATTTGAATCGTTTGTTGTTTCGGTTATCTTGGTCAATGTTTCGCCGACCGTTTGGGCAAACCGGTCGGTTGCGGTTGTAACATTGTTCCAATTTTCAGAATTTACAACCTGGGTCAATCCGGAAACAGTATTATCCATACGGCCTGTCATTTGGACAACGCGTTGAACCGCTTCATTTGCGACATTTACCAACTCTTGGTTTCGTGTGGTTAATTCATCGCGTAATTTTTGTGCTTCGGCAATTTGCGCGTTCATGGTTGTTTGCATGTTTTGAAAGCACCCAGTAATGCGTTTGATTTCGTCAGCCATTATTGTATGTAACACGCGAACAGCATCCGCAACACGAGTGCGATCGGGGTCGGTCATTATTGACACCATAGATTCCATAACGCGTTGCGATTTTCGCGATATAAAAAACAACATTATCATTGCGATAAACGCCAAACCCATAATAGATGCGCCAACTATAACGAAAATATTATTGAAATCCATTTCCTTTGCCCCCCAAATAATACAAATTTATGTTCTTGCAGTTATGGATACTTTATACTAGAATTTATACAACAAAGCAAGGACATAAATGATAAAAAAAGACATCCTTTCACCCGAACAAGAAATTGCGGCAGAACCAACACTAAATGTATGGGTCCAGGCCAATGCTGGCACCGGCAAAACCAGTGTTTTAACCGCGCGATTGTTACGTATTTTATTCAGGGGAAATGAGCCACTAGGCGGTATTTTATGTCTTACTTATACAAATGCGGCGGCGGGTGAAATGCGCAATCGTATTTTGGATGCGCTGCGTGGATGGGCAATGTCAAATGACGAAGATTTGCGTGAATTATTGACGGGTGTTTCAACAAATAATCCGCCCACCGATTCAGACATTGCGCATGCCCGTGATATATTTTTCAAATACATTGATAATCCCGAAATATTAAAGATAAAAACTATACACGGTTTTTGTGAAGAGGTTTTACATCGTTTCCCGACCGAAGCGGGTATTTCTCCGTCATGGTCTTTGGTGTCCGATGCGCCCCAACGTGTATTGTTAAATGATGCATTAAATAACTTGATAAATTCACCGACAAATGATGCGCGTACGGTTGGTGCTTTTAACTATATTGTTGGTGTGATGTCAGAATATAAATTGGACGATTTATTAAAGAATATAGAACAACAATACAAGAACTTTTTTGTGGTGAACGATTTTGATAATTATAGGAATTATTTCATTGAGACGATTGAGAAAATTTTAAAAATCAACACGCAAAAAAACATTGAAAAAGACGTTAAAAAATTACAAAAAATACTGGAATTGGCACGTGGCGAAAAACGCCCATCCAAGACACTAGAAAATCTTATATGCTTAACCGAAAAATATATCGAAGGCAAGATAGATTTTAATGAATATAAATATGCCTATTTGACCAAAACAGAAACTCCAATCAAGAAAGGATTAGATTATGATTATCTGTCGTCAGAACGCGACCGTGTTTTGATGACAAACGCATATCAAATAAATAAACAAATTTACATGGCTACTGTTGCCTTGTTTGATTTATCGGGTGCGTTTGCTAAAAAATATGCTGAATTAAAACAAAAACACAATGTTTTGGATTTTGAAGATTTAATTTTATATACGCATCGGTTGTTTTCTAATCCTGAAAATATGGGTTGGGTATTGTCGCAAATGGATTTTTCTTTGTCGCATATCCTGGTTGACGAAGCCCAAGATACCGGACCGTTACAGTGGGAATTGTTACAAATGTTGTCTGGTGATTTCTTTGCCGAAGGCGATCGGTCAAATCTACCACGCTCGTTATTTGTTGTAGGTGATACCAAGCAGTCTATTTATGGGTTCCAAGGTGCAGATCCAAACGCGTTTGCTCAAAGTCGCAAGCAAATTGCGGCCCAGATAAAAAACAATGCCCGCCAAATACGCGAGGTTCCATTAACACAAAGTTTTCGTTCTGTTGAACCGATACTTAAAACCGTTGATATGTTTTTTAGTGATGCAAATGTGGCGGCGCGCACTGGTTTTGTGAACAATCCGCATAAATGTTTTCGGGTTGGCGAATATGGCCAGGTTGAAATAAATAAACTTATTACTCCTGGGGAACGTGAAACGGCAATTGTGCGTAAAGAATATATTCGTACCATTGGTGATAAAATAGAAAAATTATTGGCAACTGGAAAATACAAGCCACACGATATTATGATTTTGGTTCAAAATCGCAATCCTTTTGCGGTGCCTATGGCAAACGAATTAAAACGTCGTGGCATCGATGTCGCAGGCAGTGATCGTGTCGTATTGCCTAATTTTCCGGTGATTCGTGATTTAATGAATTTATTGCGTTTTTGTATAAATTCTGGGGATGATTATAGTTTGGCTTGTGTCTTGAAAAGTCCGTTGTTTGGTCTGAACGATGCAAGTGTTTATGAAATATGCATGGCCCGAAATGCCGAAAACACGCGTCGCAAGCGCACCAAAACAGATGTTGTTCCAATTACTATATTTGAAATTCTTAAAACAATGTATCCAGAAATCTATTCGAACTTAAACGATTTTATAGATGTGGCAAAAACGTCCGGGCCTTACAGTTTCTTTATGCGTGTTTTAAATACAAATGGTGTGCGTGGTAAATTTATTGCGGCATTGGGCGGTCAAATTATCGATCCTTTGGAAGAATTTATCACAATATGTTTGGCGTATGAACGTACGCGCCCGGGCACTTTGCGGCATTTTATAAAATGGTTTATAACCGGAAACAGCGAAATAAAACGCGATATGGATTCTGGGGCCGGTGTACGAATTGTTACTGTTCACGGCAGCAAGGGTTTACAATCGCAAGTGGTGTTTTTAATAGATACGACTGTTTCGCCAAAAACAAGAAATCTGTATGATTTGGCGGACAAGAAAATGCCGATATGGATTTGGGTTCCTCATACGCCGTCTGGTGTTAGTCCCGAATTCGAAGAAATTCGTGCGGCCGCGTTCGATAAAGATATAGAAGAGAGCTTTCGTTTATTGTATGTGGCGATGACACGTGCGCGCGATGAACTTTATATTTATGGTTTTACATCAAACAATACGGCGCCGGAATTATCATGGCACAATATGTTATGGAATACTTTAATGGCGCATGTTTCGGTATCAAATAATATAATCAGGATTTCAAACTATGACGAATAAATTAAAAGATTTGATTGAAAAATACGAAAGACAAGAATATGCCACGGGGGCGGGGCGCGCCATACATGCGCAAATGCAACATGTGTTTTATACTGACAAAGGGTGGGTTGGAAATCAAGATATAATAAATCGTGTTTCGGCAATTCCAGAACTGATGGAGTTTATGGGTGTCTTGTCAAAAACCGAGGTACCAATTGCGGGAACAATAAACGGGAAATTTATAAGTCGTCGTATCGACAGGTTATATGTAAATAACGACACAAAAAAAGTGGTTGTTTTGGACTATAAAACCGATGTTGACAAGAAATTATTTTTTGAAAAATATCGCGAACAATTAAAGGAATATTATGAATTATTAAAGCAAATTTATAACGGGTTTGATATCCGGTGTAAAATACTTTGGTTGAATGATTTTACACTGGAAAATATCATATAATTGGGTATAATACGGCCATGCTTATAAATCTAAATATTTCTAATATAGTTCTGATAGACAAACTGAATCTTGAATTTGGTTCTGGATTGAATATTTTAACCGGTGAAACGGGGGCGGGTAAAAGTATATTATTGGATGCGTTATCACTTGCGCTTGGTGCTCGTTCGGATGTTGGACTGATTCGACACGGAACGGACATGGCGTCTGTTACGGCGGAATTTGATGCAACAAATGATGGTATAAATGCCGTATTAGACGAATTTGGCATTGAGCGCGATAATCATATAATCTTGCGGCGCACACTGGGGACCGATGGAAAAAGTCGTGCCTGGGTAAATGATACGCCCGTATCGATTAAGGTATTAAAAAATATTGGTGATGAATTGGTCGAAGTTCATGGGCAATTCGCCAATCACACTTTGCTGAACCAGGCGATGCACAGACCGGCGCTGGACGAGTTTGCAATTAAAAATATTGCCGGTTTTAATGAATTATTATCAAATACGCGTATGGCATACAACGAATATCATAGCGCGGATTTACGCCTGAATGAAGTGCGCGACTTTTTAAATCGCAGTGCCGCCGAACAAGAATATTTGGAACACAATGTCGCCGAATTGCGTGCGTTAAAGGTTCAACCTGGTGAAGAAGACGAATTGGCAACCAAACGCGCCGATATGATAAATGCCGAAAAAAACGCGGCAATTTTGACCGAGGCATCAAACGCAATTGGCGCGGGCGGCAATACACTGGATGCGCAAATATTTGCGGTTGCGCATATATTGGAACGAATTAAAACCGATCCTAATCCATACAGCGAGCAAATCGATACGCTGTATAATGCGGCAGAAATGGTCGCAAATGTCGCAGGGGCAATCGCACCCGATGATATAGACACCGCAACAGTGGATTCAATTGAAGAGCGTCTGTTTGCAATTCGTGCCGCGGCCCGCAAGCATCATGTTGCGGCGGATGAATTACCGAATAAACTTGCCGAAATGGAAAATGAATTAAACACGATAAATAATTCAGATGCCGAATTAAAGAAATTGGAATCTGTTGTCGCAACGGCAAAGCGCAAGTATGATGAATTTGCTGGGAAATTAACCAATGCGCGTCATGTGGCGGCGGATGAATTGCGTACGCGCCTGTTACGTGAATTACCAGATTTAAAACTTGGTGGTGCGGATTTTATGGTGGAATTCACAACCGCATCGCCGGGGCCGGGCGGGGTGGATGATATTACATTTATGATTAAGACAAATCCGGGTATGCCTTTCGCGCCACTGCATAAATCGGCATCGGGGGGCGAATTGGCGCGTTTAATGTTGGCGATGCGTGTTGTCTTGTCGGGGGCGCGTACCGCGCACACATTTGTTTTTGACGAGGTTGATACGGGTATAAGTGGCGCCACCGCATCCGCGGTCGGCGACCGGTTAAATCGTCTGGCCGCCGGTTCCCAGGCATTGGTTATAACCCATTCTGCCCAGGTTGCGGGCTTTGCCGATAAACATTTCAAAATTGAAAAGACATCTAATGGTGAAATTACAACCACAAATGTCTATGAAATCACCGGAAACGATCGGTTAAATGAAATTGCCCGAATAATCAGCGGCGCCGAAATAACACCAGAATCCTTGGCCACTGCAAAAACATTGTTAAAATAAATCCGTCATTTGACGGATTTATATTTTCATTTGCATTTGTTGATTTTTTATAATGTATTCGCGCACATCCAGGTTGGCTTTTTCTTTTAACCATTGCGCAACCAAGTGCCTGTGACAAAATTTTTCCGGTGTTTCAAAGCATAATAAAACAATGTTATCGCCCATTTGCTGTAACTGTTTTGCCACATCCAATGGTTTTAAAACATTTAAAACAGTTTCATAATATTTTTCCGTATACCACTGCTCCGATAATTTTTTATCGTGCCATTCCTTCCACCATAAGTATTTAGGTGTCAATTTCTTATAAGTTTTTCCGGTATAACCATCCGGCGACCAACCTGAAATTCCAACAGGTGTCAAACCATTTAATTCATAATCGTGTATTTTCGCCCAATACCCGGTATAAATCATTTTATTAGTGCTTTGTTTTTTGTTGAACATTAGATTTCTGTATCAAATGACGTAATTTTATCGCCCGGTATACTTCCAATATATCATCTGCGACGGGACGTTGAAAGAATACGGCATCTGGGCGTGCGTGGCACGAAAATTTTTCACCATTTGCCTTGGTTATAGTATAACGTGATATACCAAATTTCCCAGGAACTATATTCATCTCAAATTTGTGTATATTGTCTTGGGATACATTATATACCGTGCGCAGAACAAAATAATATTCTGTGTCTTGCGATTTTGTTATAGTAACATTTGCGGATTGCAATATGTCCATGCATTCGTTTTTAAATTGTTTTGATGTTTTGCTCATGTGTATTCCACCCCTTGATAGTTGTTGGAATTCTAGCGGAAAAAAGCATAAAGTCAATCTATTATATATTGGCAATACCGTCTGCAAATTCAATGCTGGCAATTTTTTGACCGCCATGCGCGGTTGATATAATCGTATTATCTGCGGCACGGGCGATTGCGTATCCGCGCGCCAAAACGTTTTTATACCCCAAAGAATTTAACATTTGACCACTGTGTTCGATGCTGCGGCGCGCGTCCACCATTTTTGCATTTATAATTATGCCCAATGTTCGCGTAATATCATCCAGTCGTTGGGCGCGTTCCATAACCATTTGTCGCGGGCTTTTAATATTTATGTTTTCCACGCGATTACGTGCGTTGCCAAGGCGTGTTGTGAAATTTGATGATAATCGGTGCCACAGGTTATCCAATTCTTGAATCAGTGATATTTTGGTTGGAACAACGGCCTCGGCAGCACCGGTCGGGGTAGGTGCGCGGTGGTCTGCGGCAAAGTCAACCAACATCCAATCGGGTTCATGTCCGACACCGGTTATAACGGGAATTTCACTTGCCGCAACGGCACGCACAACAATTTCTTCGGAAAAGGGCAACAGATCTTCCAATGACCCGCCACCACGCGCAACGATGATAACATCTACATTTTTTTCGCGATTAAAATATTTGACACCGGCGGCAACTTCGGCGGCGGCTGTTGCCCCTTGGACAGTTGCAGAATACAGAATCACACGCACCGGGAAACGTTCGCGCAGACGGTTTTGAATATCTTGAAACGCGGCACCGGTTGGACTGGTAACGACACCGATTGTTGTTGGTAATTTTGGTAATGGTTTTTTGCGGGCGACATCAAATAATCCCTCGGCCGCCAATTTTTGCTTGCGTTCTTCCAACATTTTAAGAATTGCACCGACCCCCGCCATTTCAATATTTGATGCGACAATTTGATAATTACTGCGTGCCGGGTATGTGGTAAGTCGCCCAGTTATAATTACTTCCAATCCATCGCTTAATGCGAAATTTATCGGTGTGCCGCGCCATATAATCACAGACATTGCCGCGCCAGCATCTTTGATTGTCATATACATATGTCCGGATGTAGCGCGTGTAATTTGTGATAATTCGCCACGAATTTTTATAACCGGAAAGGCCGTTTCAACCACGTTCTTTAACAGTGCCGACGCATCGGTAACCGAAAAAATCATATCAGGTTTAACAAAAGGTTCCGGTTTTTGCATATTGTTACCTTATAATTCTGTCAATGGCCAACGCGGGCGCGGCGCAATAGGTTCGCGTACAATATTTCCAATTCGATAATTCTCTAACCCCGCCCACGCAATCATCGCGCCATTGTCGGTACACAGGTTCATCGGCGGTGCGGCGAATATCATATTGTGTTTCTTGGCCAAATCTTCCATTGCTGCGCGTATCGCACTGTTTTTTGCGACCCCGCCCGCAACAACCAATGTTTTCGGTTTGGCGTTTATAACCGCCGCGGATTTCATCGCATGCCCAAGGCGGTTTATTATACAGTCCACAACAGATGCCTGGAACGAAGCGCAGAAATCATTTATAAATTCATCGGAATAGGGCGCATCGGTTTTGCTTAAAAATGTGCGTGCCGCGGTTTTGATACCACTGAAAGAAAAATCACAGCCCGGTTTATCACACAATGGACGCGGAAAATCAAAAGCCCGCGGATTACCCAATGCGGCGCGCCGGTCTACAATCGGGCCACCAGGATAACCCAAGCCCAACATTTTTGAAACTTTATCAAATGCTTCGCCTGCGCTATCATCCAATGTTTGCCCAATAAGTTCATATTTGCCGACCCCGCGCACCAACAATATCTGACAATGTCCGCCCGATGCCAGCATAAGCAAGTATGGGAAATCCACCGCAACCGGTGCCGCAGAATTATCCGCTGTTGCGGCGGCAAGGCGCGGTACCAATGCGTGTCCTTCCAGATGATTTACGGCAATCAGTGGTTTGCCGGTGCTTTGCGCGATACCCGTTGCCGCCATCCATCCAATTAACACACCACCAATAAGTCCTGGCCCGGCGGTTGCCGCAACAACATCGATATCGTTGATTGTCATGTTGGCGCGTTCCAATGTTTGCCGAATAACGGTATCGATTGCCAATATATGCGCGCGTGCCGCCAATTCAGGCACAACACCGCCGTATTTTTGGTGTTCTGGAATTTGCGAATAAATAATATGCGCCAAGATATTTCTATTAGAATCTACAATTGCGGCACTGGTTTCGTCGCACGAAGATTCAATGCCCAAACACACCGTGCCGATATTTTCTGACACAGATGTTCCCATATCCATTTCAATAATTTTATCGTTTTTCATTTCAGTATTCTCAGCAACATTATACCCAATTTATTTTGATTTTCCATCATTTGATTAACATATTTATTAAAATCTACCTCAACGACTTGTTTTTGTCGTATTGAAGCGTGGCGCAAGTTTCCATTTGGTAATAAAATTCCCATATGTCGCACCGCCAAATCTGTGCCAATTCGTTGTTGTACGCGCCCCGGCGCATTAACAAACAATACAACCATTGGTTCTGTTACGCGTATATTTTGCGCATTTTTATACGGAATATATTCCAAATCGATGGTTTGTTTTTCAAAGTTTGTATCAATATTATAAACTTTTTTGAACCAACTTTTTTTGTCTATGGTAACAGTGCGTATAGCGGTTGTAGCGTATTTCGCCGATACATTTTCGAATTTATCAGAATTGTTTGGCAACCAATCTGTTTCAATGAAATGATTTCGATTTATAAAATCGACCACACCATCTTTATATCGTATGTGATTTAATTTATCTTTATCGCCGCCCGTAACAGATGTTTCTACAAACGTGGTGCAATCAAACGCATCAAATCGTATCAACGGGTCTGGGTCAATTCCGGCACCTTCACCCAATGGGTCACGCAGGTATTGGGCACCCAAATATTTGCCACCCGTATAATCATCATAGGTTTGTTGTGAACATCCAATAAGCAAAACAAACAGCAGACCACGCCACATTAGATATTTTCTTTTAGTTGCATGCCCATAAAGCAAAGTTCTGTGGCATCACGTACGGCCATGTCGGATGAATCTGGCAAAGTCGCCATTTTATCAACACATTTTACCAAAATATCCAAATTTTCATCTGATGCCCGTAATATCTTGACCGCGGCCATACGGCGTTCAACCGATGCCGCACGCCAATCTTTAAGGGTTCCTGATTCCAATGCGGTCGCCTTTTGTGCGCCAACAAACATATAAACAATGGCCAACAAAGCAAATATTCCAACAACAAACAGCAAAACTTTCTTTAATTTCTTCATCGTGCGCCCCCATTTACTCACATTTTACCAACCATGCGTCATAGTCCGGATTTTGAAC
>CACZUL010000010.1 GCA_902784285.1 uncultured Pseudomonadota bacterium
ATAAAAAATATGAAAAATAACGCAAAAAAACACTTGCATTGGGTGTAAATTTTTTTCTACAATCGTTTTAAGTAAAGGGAGAGTTGTGCCGTGCAAAACCGCATAGAACCGCCGGTTTTATTATCAAGATTGCTGTTATTTGTGTTCGCAGGATGCGTGGTGGTGCTGTTTGTAATGTTTATGTCATTACAAAATATGTTTCCATTGACCCGGCCTGAGGTGTTCTTTATCACAACGAAACCCGAAGGGGCATCGATTATTCAAATTGACGAATTGCCACCAAACGACAAAAATTTTGAGGCATATAAGCAGGCGTTTGTTATGGAATATATACGCGTGCGCAATGAAATTGAAAATGTTTCTGTTATGCGCCAAAAGTGGGGCAGTGCCGGTGGATTGGTCGCCGCATGGTCCACCCCAGATGTATATAAAGCATTTCAGAAAACAGGACTGTATAACGCAATAATTCAAGATTATCCTGATTTTGAATTTACATGTAATGTGAATTTTATTGGTCGGCCATTACAATTACAAAATAATTTATACACTGTGCGTTTCGAATATTTCTGTAAAGATAATAATGGACAGACAAATAAAAAAGATTATACAATCCAGGTTGGATTAACTGTGACCAGTGATGCGCAAATAAAATGGAATGAACGTTTGAACAACCCACTGGGGGTCAAGGTTTCACGTTATGCTGTCCAAGGCGATACTGGCGACCCGTTGGATACAGTATATAGGTAATAAAAAATTTGAAAGGATAGGAAGCAATGACATTATTGAAATCATTTAATATCAAGGTGTGTTTGTTGGGTGCGGTGTGCGCGCTTTTTGCGTATGATGCCCGTGCCACACAATATGGTATCCAAAGCGCATGGGACAACCCAAATGCCAACATGGCATCGGGCAGTATTAAACCCGGATATGCCCAGTTGTCTTGGGATGCCGGGACCGTGTTACCTATTAAGTTACGTAACGGTATGGCAACCATGGTGAACCTGCCAATGGGCGAACAGATAGAAGATGCGGTTGTCGGTAACAAAGGTTTGTTTGTTATCGATGCATCCCAAGGTGGCCGCACGATGTATATTACACCCGAGACAGATAATATGGGGTCGGATACAAACCTTATTGTAACGGGAAAATCGGGAAATGTTTACACTTTCTATCTGCGCAGCGAACCAATTGGGGCATCAGAAATTACTTATTCCCAGGTTGATGTCGTTTTGGACGGGGGCGCACGTTTGCCGGCATCTATGGGCATTGCCGATGCCACAGCCACCGGTTCTATGAGTTCTATATTCAAAAACACCGCAACGAAAAGCAATACTATTGGTGTTGACGGCGAAGATTATGATTGGATTAAAACCATGAAAATTGATCCGTCTGAATTTCGCTTTGATTTGGATATTTTCGTTCCAAACCCAGATGATTATGTAATTGCGCCTGAACGCGTATGGCGCGACCGTGTATTCACATATATCGATTTCGGCGACAAGGTTATTTCTATGACGCAACGTCCGGTTGTATCGCTGTTGGTCGAAGGTGGCGAATCGCCGGTCGGTTTCCGCACAGACGGCGAAGACGGTCGTTTACTGATTGTCGAAGCAGTTGGCGATATGGTTCTGCGCAGTGGCCAAAGAATCGTTTGTATCAAAAAACGTTCTAAACCGTTCTTGATTGCTGATACCGCCAGTGTTATGGCTTTGGCCGAGGCAAATGTCGCGCAAAGTATGCTTTCGGGACAATCATTGAATAATGTTCTTTATACCGCGGACCAGGTTGCCATCCAAAACAGTTATGGCAATTACACGACCACACCTACATACATAAACAATACTATGCCGATGGCAACCCCGGCATCTATGATGACACCGGCGGCAACATCAGGTGCGGTAATGATGAATATGTATGGCACACAAAGCGGTGGTGGAACAAGTGGTATTAATATGATGCCAACCGCACGCAATACGGCCGGGGCATATTTGCCACAATCAAATATACCACTTATTACAACAAATCAAGGTGGTGTCGCCGTTGAATTAAAGTCTGATACCAGTGTCAAGGCATTGGACGATTATTGGGCGGATTTGATGGCGCGCTTTAGTGGCAACGATGGTCAAGGTTTATTAACCAAATATAAAGACAGTGTGTTCTATGCGGTTGATGAACAAGGCGTTGGTGAATTAGGATCAACATCTTCGGCGGCACGTTTGTATCGTCTGCGCATTGGTCCAATGCCAGATATTGATACAGCACAAAAACTGTGTGACCAATTGTTGAAATTCAGCGGGGCCAGTTGCCAAGTGGTTCGGATTCAATAGTTCCACAAAATACGGTGATGTATAATGAGTAAAATCGGCGAACAATTTTCAGAATTTCGTAAAACAGCACCAAAGTATGTCCAATGGATATTGTTGGTCGCGGCAATTGTTATTGTTGTCGTATTGTTGATGCTGTTGGTTGGCGGACGCAAAGCACAACGCGTTACAATTGCTCCTGATTCTTTATCACCCGCACCTGAACTGATTATAACTCCTGATGGACCAGTAGATTGGTCTGATACATTGGTGGGCGAAGTACGCGAAACAGAATTCTATGTAACGGCGAATACACGTGTTCAGGTAACAAATGTTATTGTTCGTGTCGAAGGTGGAGGAACAAATGATGCCGCTGGCATTACCGCAATTGAAACATGTAAAAATGACCAAACCATCATCGACAAAGATATTTCATGTATGATTAACATAAAATTCCGACCAGAACATCCTATTACAACGCGTGATGCCAATGTTGCCATTACGTGGACTGCGTTTGATAGTGGTGGTCTGTATGATAATCCAAAAGCGATTACTTTGGTTATCGGTGCGCACGAAAAAGCAAATCACGGTATCGTTCAGCAAGAGTCTCAAAATGTCGAAGAACCCGATACAAATGAAAATTATGGTTATGGATATGATCATGACAGTTCTGATTTTAAGAACGACCTTGATGATATTGCCGCACCAATTGATTTCGATACGGAACCACAATACGATTTACCAGAGGTTGATATACCAGATGTAAACTCGCCGACAATAAACCCGATGAAGGCATTTAAAAATAATTGTTCAGACTTCGCGTTCCCGGGATATAATACCGCCGGTATTCAAAGTGGTTGGATAAAACCCGAAGGTGGTATGTATAAGTATCATCCTTTTTCCGATGTAAATTGCGATACACCAACCGGAATCTATAATGCCGACACAGGTTATATTATGGATATACGGAATCCATCACGCAAAATAGGATCCGATTCGGAACATATACGTTTTGTTGTCCAAGACCGCCTGCCCCAGCTGAGCGGTGGGTCGACACGTCGCACGGTGGTGCGGGCTGAACCATGGGTCGCGCCAATGGACCAACAAACAATTGCTGAACTGCCAACGTATGATGCTTCAGAAAACGCAGCACAAAACGGATATAATCGTGTCAAATTAAAAGCGGCAAAAACAAAAAAGGAATTTGACGGATACAAAAACGCTCCGGGGGTTGTGGCATCGCGTCCACGCGACCGCAGTTTTGTTCTGCGCCAATATAAACCGATTCCGGCAACAATTGTATCAGATATTCAGGCAGATGCGAACCTGTTAAAAAGCGGATTGCCCGTGCGCGCAACGGTTGACCGCAATGTTTATTCTGATAATGGTCGTACGGTTATTATTCCAACCGGAACATTGATGTTGGGATATGTAACGGGTGAATTACCCGGCCCATACAAGGCGGTTGGTCGTATGGAGATAAAATGGTATCAATTTATTCGCCCCGATGGTGTAGAATTCAATTTTGTTGATGTGGATGATCAGCCATTTGCCGCTGATACCCAAGGGCGCAAGGGTGTTCCGGGACACGGCAGTACAGATTACCTGCAACAGTTTGTTATGCCAATGTTAACCGCGATTGTTCCGGCGGCGGTAAATATGATTGCGCCAATATCTGATGCATTCGTAAATCAAATTGATTTGGATAATAATACCGTTGTTCAAAGCGGAACTGTGCGTTCATCTGAATTGGCGAAAAACGAAATTATTACTGCGTGGAACAATGTCGCAACAAAGTTATTGGTTGATTTGATGGATAATACAACTCCGCCCTTTTCAATTGCCGCCGGCACACGCATTACTGTATTTTCACCGGTTGATTTGTTTGTAACATGTGGTGATGAAGACGGACGTAGATGCGCGATACGCCCCTATGCCGACGATACAAGTACAGGATTTCAACGTGGCACGAAAGCTGATATAGAGTATGATCAATATGTAACGACTAACCTTGAAGAATTGGTTGGCCAGGTTCGTTCTATGTTGGCACAAAATATAAAAGAAAAATGGTGCGAAAAAGGGGCGGATGGCATAACATGGTATGCAAAAACAGATCAAACATCCAGAGACCGCATGAATAAAGAAGGGTACAGTTTTACCACTGTTGATTTCTATTGTCGTTCATTTGGAACATACAACGCAATAAATAACGCAAAACAACAGGCGATATTTGAAAATCAGAAAGATTCACAAAATTCGAATAGTGTCGCAAGTACCGGCGGAACAGGCACCAAGGCGTATAATGAACAGGTTTTGGGATTGAAATATAATGAAGATGGTTCTATACAAAATCCATTTAAAAAACCGGCCGCGGCAAAAACACCGGCAAATGATACTTCGGTTGTGTCATGTGATGGTGGTATGGCACCAGATGCCAATGGTTGCTGTCCGGGTGAAACATATACAGATATGGGAGAACAAGGATTCAATTGTTGTCCGGATGCCGGGGGCGATTGCTTCCCGCCAATAGAGTTGTAGGAGAGGGGTAAACATAAAGGCCGCCATTTTATGGCGGCTTTTTTTAAACCAAAAGGATTTTAATATGACATAAAATACACAATTTTTATGACCGAAATATTGGTGGGCATTTTTGTGCCCATTTTTTTACAAAAATAAGTGATATTTGCGATTCGCAATGAACAAGAAAAAAATCTTATACGAATCGCAAAACCGGGATTGAATTCAATTATCGGTTGTAATTATTTATTTTGGTCAATCATATATTTATAAAAAAAAATTAGAACTTTATATATAAACCCAAGGAGAAAATATCATGACAAAAACACAAACAAATTATACACCCGAAAAATTTCAAAATGCTGAACAAATATGGTTTTGGTTTTTGTATTCTAAATCGGTCCGAAACGATATAGGTCAAAACAATGGACGTGCTTCTACACGACGCGTATGTGAATTGGTAGATGTTGAAACACTGATTACAAAACTTTATCTGGCCGGTCAATTAACAGATTCTCAATTAGCGGTTATGAAGGAATTCGGAGATCGCCGGCGCGCACCACACCAATATATATGGCACGAAAATCATGCCGCCGCAATTTGGAACACGGCCATGAATACATTAGATGCGGCCGCACGTAAAAAAGGATGGATTGAATAAAGGGGAATACGATGGTTATAATTGCTTTTGCACCAAAATCCAGCAAAATTTTACCGAATATATTTTGCAGGAAATTTAAACACTGCGCCGTGTTGGTCCGTAATAAACATGGATTTACTATGTACCAATTTTCATCACACAAAAATATAACTGAAATGCTTATTCACACACGCGATATACGAATACTTGGTTCGTATGGTTGGTTTTTTGTTTATTTGCCCTGTGATATTAAACAAAATTTTAATCCACGTGTCGCATGGACATGCGTTGATATGGCAAAGCGCGCAATTGGTATGTATGCGCCATTTGTTCAAACCCCCGATGCGCTGTATAAGAAATTATGCAATTAAAAAATCCCCACTTTTTGTGGGGAATTCTTTATTTGTTATTTAATTGTTTTTTGATTATATAAGTTTGGAATATTCCAAATACGTTCGAAATAGTCCAATACAGAACTAACCCCGCTGGCATCCACGCAAACATCACCGCAAATATAACCGGTAACCATTTCATCATACGGGCCGTTGCCGCGGCAGCATCATTTTTAGGCGCATCTTTCTTTTGATTTCCGGATTGTAAATACTGCTGAAGCCACATGGTTGCCCCCATCAATATTGGCAGTATGAAATATGGGTCCATTGCCGCCAAATCGTGTATCCAAAGAAAATGTGCGTTTCTCATTTGAACAGAAACTAACAAGGCCTTGTATAACGCAAAGAAAATCGGAATCTGAATCAACATCGGCAAACAACCCGACATCGGCGATGTCTTGTGTGTGCGATATAAATTCATCATTTCCATCTGAAGGCGCGCTTTGTCGTTCCCATACAATTTTTGTATGCGTTGTAATTCCGGTTGCATACGCTGCATCGCAATTGACGAAGTATACGATTTGCGGGTCAATGGCCACATCAGTAAGCGCAATAATATCGTCATTAATATAATCGCGATACCATAATTCATTACCAAAGAATTTAATGCGTTCAGAACCCACAGCATAGGACGCGCCAAGAACCAAAACCAACCATAATCTATGGTATCGTCAATTCCGCCGATTGTTGTCGCCGCCTCATCCAATATGGTTTGATCACGCGGTCCTGCAAAGATTGTCGTCGTAAATACGCCGGTATCATTTGGCGCGACACGAACCGCCGCCGCAGATGTATCCGTCATATATTTATTGGCAATAGATTTCGCACGCATTGTTTGATCGGGCGAAGCGACATTGGCAATTGTTTCCCAATATTGGTCTGCAAACCCAATAAAACCGTTTGTTGTGGTATACGCGTACGATTTCTTGGTCAATTTATTCCAATCAACATACTTGATTTTAGAATTGCTGTTCGTGATTGCCCCAGTCGCAACACCTGCAGAATTTGTTTTTTCAGAACGTACAATTCGCGCATACGGAGCAAATGAAACATCGTGCTTTGTTTTATTTTCTATTGTATCGGTTACCGTTATCAAATAACCATCGGCCGTAACAGAACGCGTAAAAATAACCCCATCAGAATTGCGCCAGCGCATTTTGTCTTCGTTCTGTTGCCACACAGTTTTCGCATCGGGTGCGGTTGTACCTGTTGCAATCATACCAACCTCGATATAATCGCCGTCATTGCCTAATAATGTAACATGGTCTGAATCGGCGGTCGCATCCGCAGCAAAATCGGTTAGTGCAACGCTTGACACGCGCAAACCTTGGACATTTGCCGTAATTTTATCCGAAGACACTTCGTGTGCTGGAACATTTGAAACATCGGTCGCAATAATCGCGTTTTCTGTATCTGTTGGTACAGGAACATTTTTCGGCGCGTTCCACATACTGAATAACCACCATGTTCCAATAAATAAAATTCCCCACCACAGGAAAGTTCCAATACGCGATTTTGGTTTGGCATTTGTATTTACTGCGCGGTTCGCGTTCCACATATTAAACCCAGAATTATTGTCTAAATATTTTACCATTAAATTACCCCCTGACGTTTTTTAAACATTTGCGGCGCGCAATCCACAAATTCAAAATATAGAACAACACACCTATCGTAATAAACATATCGGCAATATTAAAAGATGGCCAATGCGCCCCACCAATATGAAAATCCAAGAAATCGATTACCGCGCCAAAACGTATACGGTCAACCAAATTCCCCAACGCCCCACCAATGATTAAAACCAGCGGCGCAACCTCGTACGATTTGGCACGACGCAATAAATAGAACAATAACAATGCGATAATAACGCCTGTGGCGATAATCATTATCAACGGTGCATTATCACCAACCGCACGAAACAGCGAAAATGCCGTTCCCGGATTCCACGTGAATACTATGTTAAAGAAGTTTGTTACACGCGCCATTAAATATGGCACTGGAATAACCGACCACGCGGGACCAAACACAAATGCAGAACCCGTGATTAAAAATAGTAATATGCCTTTGGCAATTTGATCCAACAAAATTATACCAAAAATGCCGGCAAATATTTTTAACATTTTTTTCATTTTCTTTCCTTTTGAATACCCGATGAATATAGCAACATATCGGCACAAAAGCAAACATAAAAAATGCCCATTTGGGCATTTTTTATTATTACAAAATTCTAGTTGTTGCGGTCAGTAATTGCATTATCCAATTCCGCATAGTTTTCACTGCGCATTTCATTAACCAGGTTTGATATAACCTCGTTTGGAATACCCAATTGCCCCAATACACCACGCGCCAACATCAACGATGATTCTATGGTTTCGGGCCATGCCTCTTGGACACCATCTTTCAATAATTCTCGTGTTTCAGCCAAGTTACGCGCGCGGGCAAAAATTTTAATACGCGGTGCAACACTGCGAACACTTAGAACCGCGTTACGCGCCGTATTCGCGTTATCCAGCGCGACAACAACCGCACGCATACGACGCGATGCCAAACCAAAATCACGCAGAACAGTTGAATTTGTGCTGTCGCCATAGAAAACATTATATCCGTTTTCACGCCCCAGCATAACTGAATTTACATCCAAATCTATGGCCACATACGGAATCTTACGCGTACCCAATACATAGGCAATAATTTGACCAACGCGCCCAAATCCGCAAATTATAACTTCGGGTTGAATATTATTTGTGTTGCTATTTAATTGACGGCTGCGCGCACGAGTAAACCATTTTGTTGAACGCATAATCCTGTCATGAATTGCCAACAGAAACGGTGTTGATACCATTGACAATATAATTATCGCCGTCAAAATTTCCTGGTGCGCAGGGGGAACTGCGGAAATACCACTGGTCTTCATGGTTTGAAACATCAACAGTGCGAATTCGCCACCTTGACTTAACACCAAAGCAATTAAACGCGCATCGTAAACTGGTATATGACGGACACGCGCAACCATGAATAATGCCAAGAATTTTATTGTAACCAATGCTATCATACCCAACGCAACGACATACCAATTCGATAACAGCACATTAAGATTTAATCCCATACCCAATGATATAAAGAACAATGACAAGAATAATAACGCATACGGCCCTATTTCCGCACGAACCTGGTGGCTGTAAATTGTTTCAGACATCAACATACCCGCCAAGAACGCCCCCAGGCCGGCCGGCAATCCCATTAAATCCATTATCACCGCCCACAGTGTGATATTCAACATTACAACCAATAAAAATGCTTCACGCGATTTTAACTTTGATACGCGACGCATCAATGGATTTAATATAAAACGTCCAACGACAACCACACCAAAAATTAAAGTAATTGATGTAACGGTTACATCTATCAATGTTGCCCCAAAATTTAATGAACGACCCGCGAATACCGGCAACATCGCCAGCAACGGAATCGATAATAAATCCTGGAACAGCAATATTGAAAATGTCTGATGCCCCATTGCTGTATTTAATTGATTTCTATCTGTCAATAATTGCAGATCTTCGGATGTACTGGACATAGCCAACAATAAAGATATTGTTATCGCCCCCATTATAGACCATGCTGTTATGCCCACCAGTATAGGAAACAACATTACCGCGACCATTAAAACCTGGGCCGCACCAAAGCCAAAGATTGTCCGCCGCATTTTCCACAGGCGTTTCATATTTATTTCTAGCCCAATATTAAACCACAAAAATAAAATTCCTAAATCACCCAAAAATGTCCATGTAGAATTGACCTGGAACAAATCCAGAACAAACGGTCCAGAAATTATACCCGCTAACAAAAATGCAACTATGGCCCCGATGCGCATTGTGCGCAGTAAAAACACCAATACAAAAATCATCGCAAAAAATATTAAAACAGATAAAGACATCTCTCTCCCCTAAAATAACTCTGAGTTATTATAGCAAAAAAATATACAACCTATGCAACCAGTTTTTTAGAAATTTCCAAAAATTTTTCCGGCATTAAATCCTCGGCACGTTCTGTGCCAGATAATCCAAACATATTCCAATCAACATCACGCATAATTCCGCGAATCATTTTGCGTCGCATCCCGAACAGGCGCGCCGTCAAGTTTTCAACAACCGATATATCGCTGATATTTTTTATTTTGTTCACATTCGGAATAATTTGAACAACCGCGCTTTCAACACGTGGGCGCGGAACAAAAGCAGTTGATGGAACACCAAATAAAATTTTCGCGTCCGCAATCAGTGATGTTAAAACCGACAATCGCCCGTATTGTTCATCACCTTGTTTTGCAACAATTCTTTCCGCCACTTCGCGTTGAAACATTAATGTTAACGATTTTATTGGTATGCCATGCGCAATATCGTGTAACCAATTTATTAACAATTCTGTACCAACATTATATGGCAAATTCGCACAAACAGAAAATTCACCGCCCGCAATTTTTTTCATATCTGTGCGCAATGCATCATCATATATGACATTAAACCGACCATCTGATGCCACAACAATTTGTGATAAAATCGGTTCTGTGGTTTTATCTTTTTCAATTGCAATCAACTTACGCGCGCCCGCCAACAACAACGCCCGCGAAAGTCCACCCGGTCCGGGGCCAACCTCGATAACTGTGGATGATTCAATGTTTGGAACACTGCGCGCAATGCGCCCAGTTAAATTCAAATCAAACAAGAAATTCTGACCGAATTGTTTTTTTGGTTCCAGTCCCGATGCCCGCATCATCTCAGAAACCGGCGGTAAAGATTTTAATTTTTCCATCATAATTCGCGCCGCCCCCCAAATGCCAATGACAATGTTCCATCATCAATGTAATCTAAATCGCCGCCCAATGGCACCCCAGATGCCAATTCGCTGAACCGGACATTTGTGTTTGTTAATGTCGATATAATATATTGCTGGGTCGTCTTGCCTTCAACCGTATTCGGTAACGCGAAAATAATTTCACTTATCTTTTCATCGCGCACACGCGCCGATAAATTGTCCAGGTTTAAATCTTCGGGGGTAACGCCCGCCACGCCCGATAACAATCCGCCCAGTATATGATAACGGCCATTGAATACACCAGATTTTTCCAATGTCCAAACATCCGCCAAATCACGCACGATGCACAACATTCCATTTGCCCGCGTATTGTCGCGACAATATTCGCATATTCCATTTGCTTTATCGGTTAAAACCCCGCAATTTGGGCAAGGGTAAATGTTTTCATGCGCATCGGTCAATGCTTCAACCAATTTATCTATGCGCCCAGTTTTATCTTGCAATAAACCCAACACTATGCGCCGCGCCGCGCGGTTTCCAACGCGTGGCAATTTAGCAAATTGTTTAATAAGTTTTTCTATTTTTGGATTCATTTGATAATATCATAGCAATCAATGAAACACATAGCAATCAATTCCGGCGGAAATCGCACGATTTTTTAACTCGTTCGCCGCGGATTCAGAAAGGCCGGCAACACGCACACGATAAAGCCCGGTTCCTGTTGGTTCAATATATCCATTTACACCAAGCGTATTTTGAACCCGTGCCAACATTGAATTTGCCGCATCATTTGATGAAAATGCCCCGAATTGAACACCAACCCCACCATGTGATACGATTTTTGGGGCATCAGTGGCGTATTTTTGAACAATTGGTGATGTTACCGGTGCAGGTTGCGCAACAACCGTTTTCTGCGGTATCTGTTTTACAACCGACGGCGCACCATTATTTAACATTTCAAATCCACGATTTAATAAACGCACCGACACATCCGCGCGAACATCTTTGTTTTCTGCGCCCAAGACGACCGATATTAAACGATGGCCGTCACGCACCGCCGTCGCCACCAATGAATATTTTGATTTATTGGTATAACCCGTTTTCATACCATCACAGCCCGGATATGTGCCCAACAGACGATTACCATTTGTATATGTTTTTCCATTATATGTCCATGAACGAATTCCAAAATATTTCCAATATTGCGGGAAGTGTTTATAAACCGCCATAGACAACAACGCAATATCACGCGCCGTAGACAAATGGTCATCATCCGGCAAACCCGATGAATTTTCGAAATTCGTTTGTGCCAGGCCGATTTCACGCGCGACACGTGTCATCAGTGATGCAAATGTTCCTTCTTTGCCACCCTTTAAATTTTCCGCCAAAACACGTGCGACATCATTCGCGCTGTGCACGGCCAAAGCAATTATCGCGTCTTCGACACGAATTTTCGAACCCGCCGCCAAGCCCAGTTTTACAGGTGCCGCCGCCGCCGCATTATTTGAAACGATTAAATAATCATCCAAGTGCAAACGCCCGTGTTCCAACGCATCAAATGTCAGATACAGTGTCATTATCTTGGTTAACGATGCCGGATAATTTGCATCCTTGGCATTTTCAGAAATCAGTACGCGACCAGTATCCATATCGGCAACCAATGCCGCACGATAATTTGCCGCATGCGCGAACGCGCAGAAAAACAAGGCCGGCAAAACAAATAAAAATTTTCTCATTTCCATGAATCTTATGTTAGTAAAAAAATACAATGCGGGTCAACAGTAAAAATTATTCCTTTTTATCATCCTGAAGAAATCCACCGGATTGCATTTTCCACAAACGCGCATATTCACCACCGCGGCGCAACAAGGACTGGTGAGTGCCAGATTCGATAACACGCCCATGATCCAATACAACTATGCGGTCCATATTGCGCAGGGTGGACAGGCGATGCGCAATCGCGATTGTTGTTCGATTGTGCGACAGTTTTTCAAACGATTTTTGAATTGCGACTTCGGTTTCGCTGTCCAGTGCTGATGTCGCCTCGTCCAAGACCAAAATTGGCGCATCTTTCAAAAATGCACGTGCAATCGCCACGCGTTGTCTTTGACCGCCCGACATTTTTATTCCGCGGTCGCCAACCAAAGTATTGTATTTCTTTTCCGTGCTCATAATAAATTTATCGGCCGATGCAAAACGCGCCGCGCGTTTGATTTCGCTGTCCGTGGCGTCCGGGCGACCATATGCGATATTTTCAGCAATTGTTCGATTGAACATAGCGGGGTCTTGCGGAATAAAAGAAATATTTTCGCGCAAAGAACGTTGACTTACATCGCGAATATCGTGCCCATCAATTAAAATTGCACCATGTTTTACATCATAAAACCGCATCAGCAAATTTCCCAACGTAGTTTTCCCGGCGCCGGACGGCCCAACAATCCCAACGCGTTCACCGGGTTTAATTGTCAAATTAAAATCGCGCAGAACATATTTGTTTTTATATTTAAATGAAACATTTTTGAATTCGATTTTTCCATGTTTTACATCCAATGTTTGTGCATCATCTTTATCCATAACCTCAATCGGCACAGATAGTTCTTTATATCCTTTGTTGGCGGAAGACATACCATCAATTATATTTGGTATTTCGTTAATTAAATTGCTTATCATACCCATAACATTGTAATATACCGTGATACTGTAAACCACATCTGAAATTTTCATCATACCACGACCATACAAATACGCACAGAATACCAGTGTTGCCCCAAACATCATATCCCAGAAATAGTTTGGTATCGCCCAAGAAAAACGTTGCCAAAATGCCGATTTTCTTATCGCATTTACGTGATCTTCACGCGGTTGTTCAAGGTATTCATGTTCATGTGCTTCGCCCGCAAACAGACGAACCGCGGTTTGATTTGCAAATCCATCCAGCACTTTTCCAGATAATGTAGAATCTGTATGTGCGCGATGCTCTGCGGATTCTTTGATTTTTTTGCGTAAAGCCCAAACAAAAATACTACGCAATACAAACATCCCAATAAATGTAAATGCGATATATTTGTTTACGGTGAATAATAACGCCGAGTTCAGACCAATCATAATTATTCTTAAAACGATTGACCAAACATCTTTAATCAGTGTTTGGGCACCAGTGTTCACAAAACGCTGGTTCGCACTTACCGAACCCGCCATGCGATTCACCCAGAAAGACATCGATTGTAAATGAACATAGTCTGTCAATATAGAAGAAATCTTTTTATTCACACGTGGTGTCATTATCGAACTGATATGGTCACGCATAATGGCTATACTGGAATACGCCATGTTGATAGCCACCAACAGTGCGATTGTCGGCATAACATGATGATATATCGCCGGCCCCAATGGCGCATTTTCAAACATAGCGACAATCCAACGTTCAACAAACGGGAACACCACGGAACCCGAGAATTCAAACAACCGCAGTACCATATACAAAATGATGTATTTATATAACCCAGGAAAGCATTTCTTAAAATAAAATTTCAATAAACTTTTTGGCATATTGGTATCGTTCAAATCAGATTGTTTCATAACTCCCGTCCCTTTCTAAAAATCTCACACGGAATAAATACCGCATTTCCCTTGCAAAGGCAAGAATATTTTTTATAATGCGCGCGTTATGAATGTTGAACTAGAAGAATTTTCGCTGTGTCATTTAATTTCGCAAATGCGTGAATTTAATTCTGCGACACAAACAAACCGTGCGCGTTTAGAACCTTGGTTTTGGTGGGCGGGTAAAAATAATTACACTCGATTCAAATTTATATTCAATGCATTGGTTATTGAAAAAATTGCGAAAGTTTTTCATGAATTGCCGTACAACAAAAAATTTATAGTGCGCCATAATGGCGAATTTGCCGGGATGGTCGGATTGGATAATATGTGCCCAAATGCGCCACGCACGGAACTTTGGTATTTCATTGATTACGAACACACCGGCCAACATATTGCATCGCGTGCGGTTAAACAGGTTGAAAAATTCGCCCAAGAAAAATCTGTTAAACAAATATACGCACGCACATCGCCAAAAAATAAAAACTCGGCAAATTTACTGTCTGCAAATAAATACAATGTGTATTTTTCCAAAATGAATCTTGATGGCGGGGTATATCAATTACTGTGGGAAAAAGGGTTAATCAACAAAACTGTTGAAAAATAAAATAAAGCCGATAGAATATACACGCAATTTGGTCCCATCGTCTAGCGGTCAGGACATCGGATTCTCATTCCGGTAACATGGGTTCGATTCCCATTGGGACTGCCATAAAAATTAAATTCGGCCAAAGGTCGATTTTATTTTTATCTGGTGTTCCGGGAATCGAACCCATGAGACATGGGATTCGAACCGCCGCAAAAAGGCAGACGGAAGTATGCCGGTCCCCCCAAGTTTTAACGAGGAGTGATTTTGCAAGGTGGCGAAGCATTCCCATTGGGACTGCCAAATGTTCATATTTGGCGTTTTTACGAACAAAGAAAGCGATTTCTTCAGAGAAAACCTTGCCTTTCCACCATCAACATAACAGTTCGAGAATTACATGTCGAAACCAGGCATTATTTTGGTGATTTTCGAACTATTTTTTAAGAGAAATTTTAATAACCCATTGATAATTAATTCTTTTAATGATACAATATAAACGATGCATAACGAAATAAAAAGGGTAAAACATGCCAGAATTAAATAAAAAATTTGGTTTCACAGAAGAACAGTTAGAGCAGTTCGGGGATGATTTTAGACGCCGTAAAATAGATTTGGTACCCAAAGAAGCTTTGGCAGTATTGGGTGATTACTATATTCAATTGGTTGAAAAGGCAACACAAACAACTGTAACAGATATGTCGGACGAAGATGATATTGGCGGTTTAAGCCATGCTTTATGCCATATTTATGAAGATGGTTTAATGTCTAACGAATTATGTCGCCCAATTGGTGATGTTTTGTTGGATAAATTGATAGAAAAAGCCGAACAAGGATATTTCAGTCATGCCAATCGTTCTATTGATGGTTATTGGCGAAGTGTGAAAGATAGTCCAGATGCATGGAAAGGATTAAAGGCGGTATTAGAAAAGCATCCTAACTATGTTTTTGGGCAAAGATATTTATCTTATATGAACGGTGCCACCCCCGAAGATGAAATGAAAGTAGTACAAGAGTATATTAAAAATCCGAATATGTATTTTGTTACCACATCTATGGTTGATATTGATGGAACACTTATTCAAAATGGCAAAGCAAATGATGATTTAATCGAGTCAATAATGAATAGGCGTAGTTATGAAAATTTTGCTATTTACACTGGTGGAGATCCAGTGGCCCAAAAGGAAGTTCTCGTAAAGGCAATTGCTGAAAGAATTGTAGAAAAAATTCCTTCGATAAAAGAAGAGTTCCCTATCGATACCATTATAAGTATTTATTCCCAAGACAATGAACAGAATATAGCTCTGCGTGAGAAATTATTTTCTACAATCCGCAACAAGGCTTTTGTTTTTGTTGCAGAACACTATAAGGATTTTAAAAAGAGAACCGGAATGTCGGTGATAGAAGGTGTGAAATATTGGGCTAAAAATGTTTTAAAATTTCTAAGTAGCTTAATGGCAAAAAGTGGTAATCAGATTAAAATTTACCCGAAGCGGGCGTTTGCACAGGAAAACATTTGTTTAGCTGGTACTGTGATTGATGATACACAACCCACCGCCCAGGGAATAAAAAGTCTTACTTTAGCAGTTTTGACCCCAGGTGAATTTTCCAGACGGATGGAGGACGCCCTGGATGATACTATGGAGAAAGTCCCAGAGGAACGCAAAATAACGGCAGAGCAAGCATTTGGCATGTACCAACAAAAACGTAAAACACAAATGATTGCCGAAACGGAAAAGCTAAATAAATTAGAGGCTGCTGTTGAGCAAGAATCGACAACCCTTTCTGAGGTATGTAATAATAGCAAAAATACCACCAGATAATAGAAAGTTGCAAAGTTTATCTAGGGTATTTGTGCGTTATTTGTAAAAACGCTTTAACGTCTTTTCCGAACTGCAACAAATCTTTGATTTCATTAGTTCGTGAATTGCACAGATGGCCCTGCCAAATGTTCATATTTGGCGTTTTTACGAACAAAGAAAGCGATTTTTTCAAAGAAAACTGACCTTTCCACCATCAACATAACAGTTCGAGATTATCATCCGTAAAAACGCACTCCTTATGTCAATTCTCGAACTATTTGAAATCAGTATTTATCTTAATTTGCTCGCATCATGAAAATTTATAGTTGTTTTTTGGCTTTTTTGTAGTTTGTCTAATCTTTTCTGAAATTGTTCACGTTGTTCACTTATACTCTTATACGCGCCACGAGCTTCAAATCTTTCTTCGGGGTTCGTTTCTTCAGAATCTATTGTTTGTTGTAATCTTTCCAATGCCACATCACATTCTTTAATCGCATCTTGCAATTGTGTTTCAGACATCTGTGATATTTCTTTCTTTAGTTGTACATCATATGAATTTGAATATTTATTATATGAGATACCAGCAATTATACCACCTGCTGCTAATAACGTTATTAAACCCGCGATTTTAAATTTATTTGCTTTACTTTTTGTTGTTACCATTTTTTTGTTCCTTTTTTATTTTCTGTTTACTTTAACAAGGGTATGTTATCTATGATGAGATCGAACCAACTATCTTCACTACCGGCATGGTGCTCTCCCCCTATTATAGAGTTACCTCGCGTGACTATACCCATTATAGCATTTTTATCATCAAAAATTGGTCCACCTGAATTGCCGTTCCATATTTGACAATTTGTTGATTTACCATTACTGGAATATTTACAATTTGATACTTTTAACTCCCTATTGTACGACGGCTCATACCATTCTATATTAGCATCCATAAAATTTTTAACATACGAATTGTTGGCAGAAATTCCCCCATCAACAAAACCGTAACGCAACTCATTACCTTTGGCTATAACTCCCTTGTTGTCCTTTAAATACTGAATATATTTGTCTTTGTAATTTGATATTTCTTTGTCGCTCATAATTTTAAGCGCCCCGTATCCAACGTTTCTAGCATTATAACTATATGTAAAAGGGCCCAAGCCGATACTTTTTTTATCGGTTATTTCAACACTCGGCACATTAGAAACATTCAATTGATAAATAGCCCAATCCCCAGCAAGCTTTATATCTTTCGCTATGTTATAATTGCCTATATTGTTTTTTATAACTTCTAATTCTCTACCATCTTGCAATTTTATTCGTAATTTTGATAGCACTATGTCATTTTCATCACCAGTACAATGTTTTGCAGTGTATAGGTATTTCCGTCCATTTTCATTCTTTACAATTGTTCCAGTGCAATAAGGACTACCATGATCAACCAGTGCCACCACCGCATTATATGGCGTCTCTTTCTTCTGTTCATCGGTAACATAACAACGTCTATCTATTGTATATTCTTTTGGATTAGTACAATGATCCGCCGCCATAGATATAAACGGAACAAACAATAACAAAGATGTTATTATATATTTTTTCATTCAAAAACCCCTTCGCATTGTTCAGCCTGGCGTATCAATTTTTTGGTTAGTGTAATCAGAGATATATTTATCCCCGTTTCAACCGCACCTGTCACAACATTTGCACCCGCCATTACGTTTGCAGCAGTATTCAAATTATTTTTCTTGTTCTTTTCTTGCTCGTTTAATTTTAATCGTTTTTGTTCGTCCATATATTTATCAGAATTAGCAGCAGCACTGGTTGCAGTTCCTGCAACACCAATTACCGCCCCAGCAATGGAAGTTCCCATAACCCCCGTCATACGTTTTTCAATTTTTTCTATATCTGCGGTATTTATACTGTTACACCATGTGCCAATATCACTCAATTTTTTCACAACAGGATTTTCCAGTGGGTTTATCCCTTCAGACTTTAATTTACTGGACATAACATCAGCAGATTTAACGGCTTCGTTACATGCCTGAATATGTTGTATTAATTCAGATTGGTCTTTGTTAACCCCAGATATAATTGCAGATGCCACATTGGTACCGATTGTCCCAGCCATTAATCCCGTTCGCCAATTACCCAATTTTTTTGAACGTTCTAATTTTTCTTGTAATTCTGCAATTTCAGCCATCGGGTGCATAACATTATTGAAAAAATCTTCATCGGACATTGATTTTACACCTTCGGGTGTACATCCACCCGCGTTACATATCTTCTCTACCAATTTGTCGATTTCTTGTTCTTCCTGAGATTTTTTTATACCCGCAACCAACGCACCACCCGCAGCAACAGTACCAACCCCTGTAACCGCAGTATTTATTTTTGATACATTAGATACTCTGGATATTTCATCAGATATCCCAGAACAAACTATTTTTGCGGCATTAAATGTATCTTGTGCTTCTTGGAGTAAATCGTTACCAACACCATAAGAAATGGTCGGAACAGAACAACACAAAAAAACAAACAAATTCTTACGCATTTACAATATTTGACTCTTGGTAGAATTATATCATAAATGCAAATTTATTCAAAAAGTTTTTAACTCCTTTCCCAAACTGCAACAAATCTTTGATTTCATCGGTTCGTGAATTGAACAGTATGCACTGCCAAA
>CACZUL010000011.1 GCA_902784285.1 uncultured Pseudomonadota bacterium
CATACAGCATCGCAAAAGTATTAAACGCAACAGGAACAACTATGTCTGATTTTGTGAAATTTATGCCCAATCACGACACGAATAAAACAGAAAGATAAAAGTTAAATCCTGTTTCTATCAAGGCTGTCGTTCGGAACAAAGCGCGCAAATTCGCCCAAGGACATATGCAATGCATTTAACACGCACGCAATAGTATATGTTGACGGCCAATGAGGCGAACCATCACGATTTACGCGTTTGCTTTTGTTAAACGTTGTCGCATCCAGTCCAGATAGACGTGCCAAACCCGAACAAGATAGATTTTTGTAACGCGCAAGATTCGCGATTCCTATCCATAAGTCATTATGTGTCATAATATACCCCCGTTTTTTATAATATGAATATATTATGACAAAATTTAAGAATACGGTCAAATGTTTCTAGTATTAAGAGAAAGTTATCTTAATATTTTGGATTGTTTATAATATTTGTGTTTTTCTTGCGAATCGGAAAATCTGTTAATTCGCGGTCATTTTTTCCATAAATTCACTATGGATTTTTTCTTCTTCATCGGATACAGGAAACTGTCTGTATGGAAAATCGGCACCAATTTTTGGATGTTTTAAAAAGGCCTCGTGCTGTTTGGCAACGATATCTGAAATTTCTGGTGCCGGTGCGGTATTTTCCAGTTCCAAATAGACTTTGGCTAAAATTTCACTATCAATTAATGCGCCATGCGCATCTGCACGTGCAGTCAACGATATACCAAACCATTTTGCCAACGCATCCAGAGTATAACTTTTTGGACCAAACACACGGTTGCGCGCGATAACCAATGTGTCCATTTGTTGTGTGCGCGGAATTTGTGGTAATCCCAACATTTCCAATTCGTGATTAACAAACGGAAAGTCAAAGTCCAACCCATTATGTGCGATAACAGGTGAATTACCAATAAATTCCAAAAATTTTGGTGCAATCACAGACATTTTAGGTTTGTCATCCAAAAACGCATTTGAAATTTTATGAACCATATATGTTTCTGGTGGAATAATTTTGCCCTCGGGATTTATATATTCATGAAAAGTTCTGTCGGTAATTTTTCCATCAACAACTTCGACAGCACCAATTTCAATGCATCGGTCGCCGCGCAGGTATTCAAAACCTGTTGTTTCAATATCAAAACAAATTACCCGTGTCATTTTTACCCTTTCCCAAATCAAATTTTGTGGTATTATAATGCAATAATGAATTTAATGCTAGAAAATCTTAATCCCGAACAGAAAAAAGCGGTTGAAACAACCGAAGGTCCATTATTGGTGTTATCTGGGGCGGGGACTGGGAAAACGCGCGTTCTAGTAACGCGTGTTGCGTATATTTTGGCAAATCAGTTGGCGGCCCCATGGCAAATTTTGGCATTGACCTTTACTAACAAGGCCGCAAATGAAATGAAAAATCGTATTTCAGATATGTTGTCTGGAAATACTAATTTTTATGCGCGCGACCTGTGGTGTGGCACATTTCACTCGATATGTTTACGAATTTTACGCACAAATGTGATGCATACAGAATTAAAACCAGATTTTATAATTTTTGGTGAAGACGATCAAAAGGCTGTTTTGAAAAATGTTTTTACTGCGATGGGGGCGAACAATAAAGAATTCGATGCTACTGAATGGGTTGAAAAAATTTCAAACATCAAAGATCGTGGACGTGTGGAAAATTTAGATATCGGCACGCGCACAAAACAAATCTTGGATAATTATAATGCGGAATTAAGACGCCAAGGCGCAATTGATTTCGGTGATATTATTTTATTGATTTTGGAATTGTTCGAAAAAAATCCAGAGGTACGCAAAAAATATGCGCAACAATTTAAATATATTATGGTTGACGAATTTCAAGACACTAATGCCGCCCAGATGCAGTTTTTAAAATTATTGACAAGTGATGTGGAAACACCAAATATATGTTGTGTTGGCGATGACGACCAATCTATTTATTCTTGGCGTGGCGCAGAAATTAGAAATATTCTAGAATTTGAAAAAACTTTTCCAGGCGCAAAAATTATAAGGTTGGAAACAAATTATCGCAGTACAGGAAACATACTGGGGGCGGCAAATTCGCTTATACGTCATAATAACGGACGTTTGGGCAAAGATTTAAAACCAGTGGGTGAAAAAAATTTGGGAGACCCAGTTTATGTTTTAACTGTGCCATCAAATTTTGATGAAGTAAAACTGATTGCCGATACGATTTTGCGATATGCAAATGGGCATTATTCTGACTATGCGGTTTTAATTCGCACGGGTTCATTGTCGCGTGGGTTTGAAGAAACATTTGCTGAAACACGTATACCGTATCGTTTAATTGGTACAACAAAATTCTATGATCGTATGGAAATACGCGATGTCATCGCGTACATACGTTTGTTGGTACATCCATCGGATGATATATCTTTTGTCCGCACAATGACACGTCCGCGTCGTGGATTTGGACCATCGGCAATTGCCAAAATGCGTGCGGCTGGTGCGAATCTTATGGATGGTTTACGCAATGTAAATTTTGGTGGTAAACAGGGACAAACCGCAAAAGAATTTTTATCTGTGTTTGATTTTGATTGGAAATCTGTATCACCAAAAGATGCTGTTACGAAATTATTAAATGAATCTGGATACATGAAATATTGGAACGAATCCAAAGAAGCAGATGCCGAAGAACGTTTGGCCAATATTCGTGAATTGATAACAAACGTCGTTGCGAATTACGATACATTACCAGAATTTTTGGAACATGCCGCCTTGATGACAACAGATGAAAATGATTCTGAATTTGCAAACGATAATCAGGCGGTAAGTGTTATGACAATTCATGCCGCAAAAGGATTGGAATTCGATACGGTATTTTTGCCCGCTTGGGAAGACGGAATTTTTCCAAATGACAAAGCAATTAAAGACGGTGGCATGGAAGAAGAACGCCGTTTGGCCTATGTGGCAATTACGCGTGCGCGTCGTCGTGTAATAATTACGAACACTATGTCGCGTGTTATATTCGGTTCACGGCAATATTATCCACCGGCGCGTTTTATTTCAGAAATGGATTCACGTTATCTTGATTTTGGCGGGCGTGCGCCACGATACAATGCTCCAACGCAAACATACCAACCGCGTGTAAAACCGGTACGTACAACAATGGTTGGTAAATTGGTAAATCATGCCGATATGGGACGCGGTGTTGTCATAGAAGAAAACGAAAATATTTTAACAATCGCATTTAATAAAACAGGGATTAAAAAAGTTGCGCGCGATTTTATAGAAATAATTGGATAATAATTTATTTGCTTTTTTTCCACGTATTAAGGATTTCATATACCTTCTTTTTGGTATCGTTATACATCTTTTTCACATCGTTTTGAAGTTCTGTACCCGTTGCGTAATCGATTGCGCCACCAATTGATTTAGCGAAATCTTCGGTGTGGCACGCGATATAGGCAACCAATGCACCTGTAAGTAATAATGTAACCACATCACCATTCAGAATAGTTATTACATAGGTACGAGAATTTACATCTATGGCATACCCTAAAAGCGCCCCCGCAATTGCAATAACGATAGATAAAGATACAAAATAAACCGCGGCATCTACGAATTTTTTTATCTGGCTTGATAAATCTGAAGATTTAAATAACCCCAAAAATCCATTATATATGTCAGCCGCGATACCTTTATAAGATGTCTTGTTGACTGTTGAAGCAATTGCTGTAAACGGTAAAGTTATAACAACCAAAAACAAATCAACGACAACGCCAATCGCAACAAACAAGAATTTATATGACGTATATATGAATATACCCACCAAAATCAAACCGACTAAAAATGTAAGCGTACTGGTTCCAAGTCCCTGAGCAAGCAACGTAAACCCATACTTAATGGCACCATAATAAAATCCAGATAAACGCGCGGGTACACATATAATATTCGCAGCAAAGTCGGGTGTAAAGATAGATGTATCTGTTAAATGTGCCGCCGCGTATGCATGAATTGCGGGATAATTATCGGTCAACGCGAAACCGCCGACATTGGCTGTTGCGTTTAAAATTAGATTAGATACATAAGAACTGAAGCCAAAAATTGGTCCCATAATTGCCCCAAATAACCATTGGATTCCGCCATCCAGCAAAAGCAACCATATTCCCAAAAGTGCGCCTTTCTTGACGATTTCCTCAACTGTTGGCATGGCTTTGGTTTTATCATCACTGATAAGTTTGTATGCCTGTAACATAACCCAAAACAGAAAAGCAACAATTAAAAATATATTAACAAAACGGACCAAAGAACTGTCCAATACTTTTGATACATACGACAGTGCGCGAATAATTACAATCCCAAGTTTTGCCACCAATGGAACACCAGTTTCAATATAGTTAGCATCATAATTAGATAAGAAATTATTTAAATCCTCTTGTGCATGTTGTATAACCGCATCACGGTTATCTCTTGTGTTCCATTCCCCACGATCACCAACATCACCAACCGGCAAGTTTGACTCAAAGGCATATGAATTTGATGCCGTTACAACAACCAACGCACACAGCGCAACAGATATAATCACTAAAAATTTTTTTATCATTTTCATCATTATTTTTTCAATAATTTATCAGACAGTTCTTGCGGTTTTTGCCATGTCATTTTTGTTAGTTTCTTTAAATCTGAACCAAAATCGTCTGGGCCACCTTTGCCATCGGATTTGCCAAATGGTTCAAACGATGGAACGCTGACTATAAGTTTATCTATTTTTGGACTTAACAGATAGAAATATAAAAATATCAACCCAGCCATTAAAATAATAAAATCAAAACCATCGTCCATAAAGTCAAAGGCATGTGGATATCGTGCCGTAACAATTGCTTTTTGTCTATGAAAACAATCGATGAATACACTTTTATCTATTTTTCCATTGCGTCCTGTTGCTTGGGCTTCACATAACGAGAAAGTATTTTTAACGAATGCCTGTTCTTCTGTTATTATTTCTTCGTTGCCAAGTAATGGCGGGAAAAGTCCAGAACCACTGAATATCTCACTGCCGGCGAAAGATATGATTGCAAACAGAATAACTACTTTTAAAGATATACCAATCACTTTGATTGCCGAATCAACCAACATACTAATCGAATTCTTTAAAGCACTGGATGATATTTTCCATACTTTTTCGAACGCGGATGCGGCGACAATCAGTGGTAAGAATATAATTATAAACACCAATCTAAATATAACAGATAGAATTTGAAAAAATAAATCGAAACCCATAACTACAAATAGAATTACAATCAACAATCCGGAAATCCAAGTGAATAATCCACCCCCAAGTCCCATCCAAGCATAGTTCATTAACGCAAAACCACCCGCCGCGCCGGCCAACATAACCGTATTTATATTTCCAACAATACACATAAACGAAGTTGAAAGCGATGCCAATGGTTTATCAAAGTCCATGTTGGTTGGTGTACATTTTGCCACATCAGACACATTTGTTGCCGCCATAGATAATTCTGTTCCAATATACATTACGGGGGCAATCGTTACTTTGGCCAGCATTTTAAGTGATGATGTTCCCCCCATGCCGAACGCACCAATCAACGCACCAACAATCATTACGCGGACCGCCGTCCGCCATACGGGGTCAAACCATGAAGAAAAACTGAGTTTCTGTTCTTTGCCGGCCATTTTTATACCATCACTTATCACATTGAATTTTTATTCATGTATCACAATTGTATTTGTGCTGTCCCCCTACTAAACTAATACCCTTTAATCCATTTTAACCTTAGCAATATTTGACATTTCAACGCAAGGATAAATTTGAATCAAGACCTATTAACTTCCCTGTATTTTTTCCAGATAACCAACTATCGGTCCCGCAGTAATTTCACCGCCATCAATGTTTGTATGGAACTCGTGAGATACAAGATCATACATACCTATGGCCCCTTTGGGTTCCCCTTCAACAATTATTCGTGCAGGAACCATATCTGTTACCAATGATTTTCCCTCTGTTATTTTCATATAGTAAACACGACCGTGGAATTTGGCGCTGTGGGTACCAGAATTATCAAACAATCTGATAACTGCTGCACTGGGGTAATTCAAAGTATTTGTGATATCCAATCTGCTTACGCCATTTACGTATCGCTTGCGGTCGTTCATATAATTTATGCTTACCTCGTAGTCAGAATTGGTTGCGACATTTACACCAACATCACCCGCCGACCAATCTTCATTAAAGGGCAAAAACAAGGCACCCGCGACATGCACACCGAACCACTTATTTTTTAAAAGCTCCAACCACACAACCGATTGATCCCCAGACACCGATTGGTTGAATTTTATTTTAATGCCTGTTGCATCTGTGGGGCGATTGTTTGTTAGAAAATGCGCGCCTCCGTTGACGGCCAACCATTCTAATTGTGCGTATTTGTATCTATCGGGCTTGGTCGATGAAGTTCCACCACCGGGGGCAAAGCCACCCACGGCACTCGAATTTGTTCCCCCAGAATCGCCACTTGATGATTTTCCGGATGATGATGCGCCGCCATTGCTGCTTGAACTTGACGCATTGCTTGATTTACTTGAACCGCCTGAACCACCAGATGCTCCGTCGCCTATCTTGCCACCAATTGCAGATACTGTATCAGTCATTGCAGTGTAAAAGTATTTAATGGTATGCAAAACGAAAAAGATACCAAACCCAATAACCATCAGTAACCACAGGTTATCAAGTATGGTCGCCCAAAAAGATTCCGCCGCATCATTCAACACATCAAACAAATCTTTTATATACACACACAGAAAGCAACCATTTGCCGAACCGATATTCCCATCTGGCGCCCCAATAGAACGCAGAAAACTGTCCATGCTGGTGTATGTAATTGGTGAATCGTCTATGGAAGAACTTACATACCAAATTCCAATCCCCAATGCGATTGCACCAATAAGAAAACGAACAAGATATGCCAAAAATAATTTCTTCATTATTTTTTTTCACCTTTATCATCTGATTTGCCGTCCCCGGTTTTTGCCGTGTCGGTACTCTTTTCACCTTTGTTAACGATGGTCGAACCGATGTTTTTTGCGCTACTTGTAACCAAGGCAACCAATTTTTGGGCATCATTTGCCATTTGTTCACCCATTTTATTTTCTTCGCTAACACCAAATGTATTGAGTATCATTTGTTTTACTTTCGGAATTTGGCTAAACAGATAATTCACAATATATAACAACACAACCATACTGGCCAAAGTAATCGATGCCAAATTATCATCAAACAAATCCGAACCGAATACATCGCCCGATAAAATCTTGTCCATTAATTCATTTACTGATGTTCCAGAATCCGAGAAAAACCGAGCAATGATAATCATTATTACAACATAAGTTATAACCGCCGCACCAAGTGCCACAATAGAACTAACAACATTTCGTAATTGGTTTGTTCCCAAACCTTTACCTAATGACGATATCCACGATGGCATTTTTCCGCCACGAAAAGACACCATCATTAGCCCCAATGGAAACAGAAAAGCAAACAATGCCATGTTAATAATTACATCAACAAAGTAAAAACAAAAACGCAAAAACAGTTTAAGAAAACCATAAAAAAGATATAAACCTAAAATAAAATACATTATGTGTTGTAATATTGACCCAATTGTAGGCATCCATGACCATGTAAATGCTTTGTCTATCATGGCCAGTCCAAGTTTCATATATGATTGAAACAGGACAATTGTTGTTTTCATAATTTCTACGATTGTATTGCGCAGTTCCGGCCGATACATTCCTTTATCACTCATGGGTTGTAATTCGGGCGCACGAACATGTTCATCAACAAAATCCGGAACGGTTTTTAAAATGGATTGAGTATATACCAGTGTTATATTTGCCACAGGTTCAAATGTTAACCTTGTTACAAAACGTGGCACAGCAACCCCGAAACTTAACAGTGCCAAAACAATCAAGGCATTTATCGTAACTTGAATTACGGACTTGGTATAATGTGTATCAGAAGTATCGGGATCTATTGGCTTCATGTGTTGCCATACCGACCAAACTACATAAAATACAAATATAACCGCAAAAAGAACAAAACATATATTTGCAACCTTAACATAAACAGCCGCACCCGCTTCGGATACAACACGGAATAAATTATCAAACACGCCACAACCCCAACATTGTGCGACACGTTCAACAAAGCTGTTCATCAAAGAGTTCATTTTTTAATAAGTCCTATTATTTTTTTAACAGAATCATATGTGTTTTTCGTCCATGTTTTTGTTGCTTTGAAATCAGATTTTGTTTGTTCGTATAATCCGGTCATACCCTTGGCGTAACCTTCAAGTCTTTTGCGTGTCATATCAAAAATGGCATTCATTAAAAAGAACGTCAATATAGATGATATCCATAACAAAGAATGTCCCCCAAAGTTTACAGCGGTCGCATTTAAATTACTGCTTGCAGAACCACCGGCGGCGACACTTTGAATACTGCCACTGTTGAATAATGCACGAACAACAGCCATATTTATAAGTAATATAAAGGCGCATGCAATCATCGTTATAATTAGTTTTTGTAATGCCGTAACAATATCGCTAAATGCCGGCCAAATATCAAACCATTTATCACTGCGTTTTGCTACCCATGCCAACACACTAAAAGGATACAGTATTAGCGCCATACCAAAATCGAATATGCCTTGGATGATAAGTAATGCCATAAATAAATTACATCCAACAAATGTTGTTATCAGTAATATACCAGTTACAATATCTAATATATTTTGTGAACCGTGTGGTATAACAGATATTAAATGGCGCAATCCACGAGATAAAAATTCAAAACCGCGCTTTATAACTTTATTGTTTGCTTGGGATAACCTGGCGATTGGTTGAACCAAAAATTCACAACTGCGCGGACTTATCCAATCCCCAGATAACACATTTGCCGGACATTCTACTTTCTCTGTATATACCATTCCCTGGTTTTTTGAATTAAGGATAGAATCAGTATACAGCGCGCCAAATTCTAAAAATGGATTAACCACCCATTGTGTTACATACACAGGTTTTACTTGGAGTAAAATTGTTGCGGCTATAATCGCGCGCATCGCGGTTTTTAACACCGTCTCTGCCATTGTGAATCCAGAAAGTTTGCCTTCCCACATTTCGCCGCCACCAGAAAAGCCAAGAAAGCCAGTCCATTTTTTCGGAAACCACATTAACGCGGCATACAAGAATATCGAGATTATCATGAATCCCCAAATCAAAACATATATAATACCGTTGCCATTGCCAACAAAATATTCATATGTTCCGCGTGCCACCGTAACAAATGCATCTAAGACATGTGGAACAAAAGGCGATAAATCTAATTTATCTATTATGCCCGCGTACGCCATTTCTGGACGGGCAATAATCGCAACGATTATTGCAAATAACATCCAATATTGTGATGCTTTTTTAAAATGGCCCCCTGTAAACAACATAACCCTACATTTTTGTAATTGATTATACTACTTGTGATAAAATTGTGATATAATTAACCAAAATGAGCAAGTCAAAAATGAACGGGTTTAAAAAATTCTTAATTGTGTTTTTGTCTTTTTTTCCACTTTCTGCGGCGGCGATTTGGCCGTGGTTAATTGCGGGTGCCGCGACCGTTGCGGGTTTTGGTATATGGCGCAGTGTGGCACCTGTTGATGTAAAAGATGCGTTACAGTTTTTTTCTTCGTGTTGGACATGTCAAATGTTCACAGATGTTATGTCTGAAATGTCTAACATATTACCAACAATATATTCCGAAGTTGGATATACAACGATTCTAATAGCGGTTACATTAACAATTGTATATTTTATATGGTCAATCGTATCCCAATTTTTTAATCTTAAACTTGAAAGTGGATGGTCGATGGCATCAAGGTTTGGTACACATCTTGTCAAATTGGCCGTTGTCGGGGCATTATTGGTATTACCGTTACCACGTATGATAAGTGAAGTTGTTATTGAACCGGTCTTTAACATCGGACTTTCAATAAACCAAATTATCCGTGATGAAGATAAATTTTCCGAATGTATGGTGGCAACAACACTTATGGATGATGCGGTCAAATCGAAATCTGTGCGCATAAATAACAGAAATATAGGTGCCTTTCCTGTTAAATTGCGCAGTGGGTTGGCATGCGAGTTGGCAAATGTTCATCAACTAACAGGTCTTGGAATGACGGTTGGTTGGACCATGTTGAACATGGCGTTTAATTATGAATACATGCACAAAATTATGTGGGCCATCCCCGTATTGCCAAATATACCGATGTTATTTGCGGGTGCGTTAATACTGGTTTTATATTTTATGGCACTTTTGCCTATACCGCTGTATTTTTTGGAAGTCTTTGTGGAATTGGCATTGGATTTTGTAATGTTGCCGTTAATGTTATTGGCGTGGTTGTTCAAAGATTGGAAAATTATTTCGTCTTTGGACCATGGTAAAAATATCCAGGCAATGATAGATGATGTTGTCAAAGGTACTGTTGGCATCGCTATGACTGTGGTGTTTTTGATGTTCAGTATGAAATTTCTTGATGCAATTATCAGCAGTTCTGGCAGCATTTCGCGAATCGCAACGGCGGTTACATCTGGCGATTCGAAATTTTTGTTGGATGGCTTGGTTTTGCGGAATGACAGCCTTATCACAATGATTATTTTGGGTGCGTTTTTTATGATGTTTATGACATCGATTCCGGCACTTATTAAGACATTATTCAATATCCATGTGCCTGAAACATTCTATAATAACGCCAAAAAAGACTTTAACACAACCCGAGATTTCCTTAAAAAATGGTGGAAAACACTAAATAAATAAAAAATCAAGACATTTATTTTTGTGTGCCCCCTTTTTTAATTGCACCGAATCTGATATAATTCTTAGCAATGAGTAGATTTCCGATTCTTTATTGGACCCGTAATACAAAATCTGATGCAGAATATCAGACGGCACGCAAGGTAATAAATTCTGCTATTGGTGTAATGCCGGACGTTATTACAGACGATTTGGATGTTAAGGGAATTTTTGAATCGCATCCAGATGCGATAATCTATTATCCTGTATTTTATGGCTCTACCGGTTGGTGGGGCGAATTATTGGGCGGAAACGGTGTGGTAACTGATAAATTAATAATATCGCCTGAATGCCAACTTATGGTCATAGAATGTGTAACACATTGTCATCACCATAAAAAGCCGACAGTGAACCAATTGTTTGCCGCAGAAATATACCCAACCAGTGGTTTTTTCAAAAAAATGAGTTCTGAAATCGCGACGGTGGCCGATATGTTGGCAACAGATGCCGGAACAATACTTGCGCTGTTCGCGGGTCGGGACAAAAACAAGTTTGTTAATGTGCTGGAATCAACGGGAAATGCCTATTTGGGTTGTATTGGGCAATATTAATCCGAAATTTACATTATTACCTTGATTTTCCGAAAAAAGACAGTATAATTTCCGGGCAAAAAATTAAAAAGGGGTTTGTGATGAAAAAAGGTATTCATCCAGAATATTTTGAAATTAACGTAACACGCACCGATGGCAAAACCGTTAAGATGTTTTCTTCGGTAAACAAAGATTTGGTTCTTTCTACTGATAATTTGAACCATTCTGCATGGACGGGTCAACGTTCCAATGCGGGTGAAAAAGGCCGTCGTACTGCGGATTTCAAAAAGAAATTTGCCGGGTTTGGTTTCTAATCGTTTATGCATATTGGGGGGCGCATAATGGATTTGTTGATTAAGGGTTCACCGGAATTAAACAAGATGTTTATGGCGCTGCAACGCACCGCAACTGGTCTGCGCCACGATTTTGGTGAGGTTGAAAATCTGCAACAGTCCCTGCGGGGTGCGCGTGATTTTGTGCACCGTGCTGCCGCCCGTATTGAAGAAGAAATACTTTCCGATTTATCATTGGTTCGCCCATCGGCGGGGTTGTTGACCCCGAATGTAACGCGCGCAGGTGATGGACGTGATGAATTTGTGTTGGCTCTGTCGGGGGCGGCGAATTTTGTTCGTGGAAATCCGCGTTTTGCAATATCTTTGGCATTGCGCTCTATGGACGAAACCAAAATCGCTTTGGTTTATTCCCCAATAGATGAATATTTATATTATGCCGAGGCGGGCGATGGCGCATACGCATATTCTGCGTTTCATTCGGCACGCATCCGTGTTTCAAATATTAAAGAATCGACAGATATGACGGTTGCGTATAACGGAATTGTTGGAAATCCATTAAACGCAGGTGCGGTACGCACCACGGGGTGTCCGGCAATGGATTTGGCATGGGTCGCCGCGGGTAAATTTGATGCGTTTATGTCATCATCTTTGGATTTTGCGGAAATCGCGGCGGGTGATTTAATTATCCGCGAGGCGGGTGGTAAAATAGAAATTGGCGCTGATGTCATCGCAACAAATGGCAAGCTGGGGGATTAAGAATTTTTAAACAAGAATGCCGGCAAATGCCGGCATTTTTTGTACAATTATTAGATTTTAGTTTAACAAATTTACATCGCACTTGCAAAAGCAAAGTTTTTGATTTAGAATTATTTTTATGAAATTCAAGAAAATTTTTCGTATTTTTTTACATGTTATATTCTGGTGCATAGTTGCAATGATTGCTGCAACTGCAACATTGTTTTTAATATATGGTGGAAATTTGCCAGATTATCGTAAATTGGCAACATATGCGCCACCGGTCGCAACACGGCTTTATGCGGCGGATGGTTCATTACTGATAGAATATGCCGAAGAACGGCGCGTATTTATCGACTTTGAAGATATGCCGCCCCAGTTGGTTAATGCGTTTGTTGCCGCCGAAGACCAAAATTTTTGGACTCATCCAGGTATCGATGTCCAAGGAATTTTGCGTGCATCCATAAACAACGCGATGCGAATGTTCGGTTTTAATAAGACATTTACCGGGGCATCCACCATCACGCAACAGGTGGCCAAGAATTTCTTTTTATCTTCAGACAGAACACTTTCGCGAAAAATAAAAGAAGCGATTTTGGCATTGCGCCTGGAACGGGCTTTTTCAAAAAAGCATATTATGACACTGTATTTAAACCAGATATTCCTTGGTGCGCGTGCCTATGGTGTTGGTTCTGCGGCATTGATGTATTTTAATAAACCTGTATCACAATTGAATTTGTCGGAATGTGCCTTTTTGGCATCATTGCCCAAGGCACCAAATGACCGCGCCCGTGCCGAAGAGCGACGAAACTATGTTTTACGCCGTATGGCGGTCGAAGGATATATAACTCGTGCCGAGGCCGAAGCCGCAATGGCAGAGCCACTTAATATCAACAGTGGTTTTACTGCACAAATGGAAGATACTTTTCAATATTTTGCTGAAGATGTTCGCCGGCAATTGTTGGATAAACTTGGGCGCGAAACATTATATAACCAAGGTTTATATATCAAAACAACAATTAACCCGGTCTATCAACGTGCGGCATCTGCGGCACTGAACAAGGCATTGGATGCGTATAACAATGGTCGTACTGAAAAATTACAGGGGGCAATTATTGTTATGAACCCGCACACGGGTCGTGTTTTAGCAATGGCCGGTGGGCGCTCGTTTGCCGAAAGTTCTTTTAACCGTGCAACCCAGGCATATCGCCAGATTGGCAGTACGATTAAACCATTTGTTTATCTATCTGCTCTGGAACGCAATTTTTCACCGGAATATTTGATTTCTGATACGCCTATTGTAGGTTGGCGCGAAAACAATATGCAATGGAAGCCAGAAAATTACGATAAAAAATTCTTGGGTGATGTGCCACTACGATTTGCCTTGGAAACTTCGCGTAATGTCCCAAGTGTTCGTATGGTTGAAAAGATTGGCGTTGAAAATGCAATTGAAACGGCGCAACGGTTTGGTGTGTATCCAGCGGATATGAATAATATGAATTTATCTTTGGCATTGGGTTCGGGTGAAACAACATTACAGAATTTGGTATTGGGGTATTCGGCATTTGTGAACGGAGGACGTAAAATAGAACCAAAATTGGTCGATTACATCGAAGACCGTTACGGAAATATCATTGGTGGTAATAAAACCGAGATATTAGATTGGTCAGATGATATGGAACCAGTTGAAGAAAAAATTGAATCTGAACCGTTATCGGACCCACAGAGTTTATACCAATTATTATCAATATTACAGGGGGTCGTTGACCGTGGAACTGGTCGTCAGGCCGCCATCCCAGGGCACACAATTGCCGGCAAGACAGGAACCACGAACGATGTCAAAGATGTTTGGTTTGTTGGGTTTACAAAAAATTTGATTGCCGGTGTGTATTTAGGGTATGACACTCCAAAGCCATTGGGCAAAGGTGCGGGCAGTCATATGGCCGCGACCGCATTTGCGGACTTTATGCGGGTGGCATTGGCAAATGAAAAAAATCAACCGTTTTCTGTGCCAGATGGATTGAATTTTGTGCGTGTGAATCGTCGCAGTGGCGCATCCGCATCAGAAGATCCAAATGGCACAATTGTTATCGAGGCGTTTAAATCTGGTCAACGTCCAAACCCGGTTGTCCATCAAAGCAATGATACTCAGCCAAACGCGGTTGTTGGTGGGGTGTTCTAGAAATAAAAAGGTGTAAGATATGAAAAAGATTTGTTTCCTATTTATTGGTGTGTTGGCATTTGCTGGGTGTGATAAACCGGATAATGTGTATGTTTGCGATAAATACACGGTTGAGATTACCCCAACGGAAGATGGTGATACATTGACCGCGGATATAAATGGTGATGTTGTTGAAATGAATATCGCACCGTCTGGGGATGGGGCGCGTTATGTTGCAAATTTGAATGATACGGAAATTACATTATGGAATCGTGGTCGGGATTGGACTTTGTTTGTCGGGGACGAAGAACCAATTGAATGCAAATAATTTTTACAAATAAAACTTTCTTATTTTCATGTTTGTGATAAAATAAAGGCATAAAAGGAGAATTTATGCTTACAGATTATTTGTTATCACACGGTTATGGATTATTTTTTGGTGGGTGGACTCAGTTTGGGGCCGCCTTTGGAACGGCGTTTTTGATAATGATTTTTTTCGGACGGCCGTTTATTCGTGCAATGCACGCGTGGCAGAAAAAGGGCCAGCCAATTAGTGAAAACGTTCCCGAATCACATCGTAAAAAGGCGGGAACCCCGACCATGGGCGGTATATTGGTAATAATTTCGATTTTAATTGGTGCAATTCTGTTTATGCCGGTGGATAGTTTGACTGGTTGGATTGCGTTATTGTCGCTTGTTATGTTCGGAATACTTGGTTTTATCGATGACTACAAAAAGGTTTCAAGCCAATCTAAAAAGGCGTCAAATGGCCTGTCTCCGGCTATGCGTTTGTTTGTCGAAGGTGTTTTTGTCGTGATTTTGGCATATTTGATAAATAAGACCATGCCATCGTATGTGCCAGAATATTCATTGGCTTTGCCGTTCGGAATCATATTTCCGCTTGGGTTGTTTTATTATGTATTTGCGTATTTTGTTATCTGTGGCGGTGCAAACGCAACGAACATCACAGACGGTTTGGATGGAATGTTGGCAAAATTGTATATGCCGGTTTTGATTGTTTTAGTCGTTGCTTTGTATGGGGCAACGCGTATCGGTTTTATGGATACTGTTTTATTTATGCCGGCAACCAGTGGCTTGTACGCGGTGTTGGGCGCGGCATTTGGTGCAGTTCTTGGGTTTCTGTGGTTTAATGCGCGGCCGGCATCTATCTTTATGGGTGATGTTGGGTCGCTTGCGCTGGGCGGATTTATGGGAACAGTTGCAATGTTACTGAAATCCGAAGTGATTATGGGAATTGCGGCGGCGATGATGGTTTTAATATTGTTGTCTTCATTTATACAAACAATGTTCTTTAAAATCACGCGTCGTATATCTGGCACGGGTCGCAGAGTGTTTTTACGTGCGCCATTACATCATCATTTTGAAGAATTGGGTTGGGATGAAACAAAAATCGTTGACCGGTTCTTTGTAATGTCGATATTGTTTTCAGGATTGGCATTGATGTTGTTAAAGTTTGCATAAAGGGGAATTTTAATGTTCAAACGGACCGAGGAAAGTAAACTGACCAGTTGGTTTTTCGAAATAGACAGACGTTTGTTGTATACGGTTCTGTTGATGATTGCAATTGGTATGTGTTTTGCTGTTTCCGCGGGCAGTGTTGCAGCCGAGCGTATAAATCAACCGTGGTATTTCTTTATTGCCAAGGCATTGCCGTTTTATATTGTCGGTATTGGTACACTGTTTATAACCAGTCTGTTTAACAAGAAAACCATTTTATACATATCTGTTGCAATAGTTGTTGTTGGTTTTTTATTACTGGGTATGACGGTTGTTTCGCCACATGTTATCAAGGGGTCTGCGCGATTTGTAAAATTGGGGCCGGTAAATATATTGCCATCTGATATTATGAAGCCTGGTTTTATCATGTTAACCGCGTGGTTTTTATCAGAAATGCGTCATCGTTTTGGTGAAAAATTGTTCACGGTAAAATCTGCGTGGAAAATCCGTTGGTTCAGTTGGTGGTCCTATATCATAGTATTTCTGCCGATTTTAGTTATTATTTTAACGCATCCAGACGTTGGAACATCGCTGTTGTACCTTGGGGTATTGGTTGCCATGTTGTTGATTGCTGGGTTACCATGGTCGATTTTTGGTGGTCTTATTGCGGCAGGTGCCGGTATGCTGGTATTTGCATATCACACGATGGGCCATGTTCATAATCGTATCGAAGCCATGTTGACCGGAACCGGTGATACATACCAGGTTACACAGTCTGTTCAGTCCATCCAGCATGGTGGTTTGTTTGGCCGTGGTGATGATGCGTTTATTAAACAATCGCTGCCCGATGCGCATACGGACTTTATTTATGCAGCAATTGTAGAAGATTTGGGCGCAATAATGGCGTGTTTGCTATTGGGGCTGTTGGTGTATGTGTTGAAATTATTGGTAACGGATGCATTAAATGCGCGCGATAGGTTTGTTTTTTATGCGGTTGGTGGAACCGCGGCATTATTTGGAATTCAGGCGTGTATAAATCTTATATCGACACTGCATTTGTTTGCACCCAAGGGTATGACGTTGCCATTTATATCATACGGGGGCAGTTCACTTGTTGGTTTTTGCCTTTTGTTCGGAATGGTATTGGCAATTGTGCGTGAAGATAAATGGAAATAAAAGGGGACATACGATGAAAATATGGATTGCAACAGGTGGTACGGGTGGACATGTTTTTCCGGCGTTGGCGGTTGCCGAAGAATTGGCGGCGCGTGGTCATAAAATAACCGTGTCTTGCGATGGCCGTGTAAAGAAAATGGTTGCCGATGGTGCGCCACGTGGGGCGCATCGCGTTCATATATGGGCATCAGGGGTTGGTGCCAAAAGTCGCATAAAACAAATGTGGGCATTATTTAAAATTGGTATGTCGGCGGTTGCGCTTATATTGCGGTTTGTTTTTTCGCGTCCAAATCGTGTGGTGGCATTTGGTGGATATGCATCTGTGCCGGCGGTATTTGCGGCGCACGTGTGGGGAATACCAACATATTTGCATGAACAAAATGGTGCAATTGGTCGGGCAAACCGGTTTGCTATGCGTTGGGTAAAAACATTGATGACCAGTTTCAAAAATGTTTCTGGTATTCCACAAAATACCGCGACACGCGTGGTTTATACTGGATTGCCGGTTCGTCGTGAATTTATTGAACGTGCGGGTGCGCCGTTACCAGGCAAGATGCATCTGTTGGTAACAGGCGGTTCTTTGGGAGCCCAAATTTTGGATGATGTTGTTCCGATTGCGGTACGCGATATGAAAAAGATTTTTATAACACACCAAACCCGGCCGGAAAATGTTGCGCGATTGCAGAAATTTTATGCCGATAACAAGATTCATGCAAATGTGTTGTCGTTTATTCGTAATATGGCGGATGCGATTACCGATGCAGATTTGGTTATTGGTCGCAGTGGGGCCAGCACAGTCATCGAATTAACCACAATTGGTCGCCCGGCAATATTGGTTCCGCTTTCCATAAATCCGGACCAGGCCGCCAATGCCGCGAACTTTGAAAAATTGGGTGGGGGTTTTGCTGTTCCGCAAGATAAATTTACGCCAAAGTGGTTAACGGCAACATTAACAGAACTTTTTGAAAATAAAACACGTCTTGCCAAAATGGCACAAAAGGCATTGGTTCAGAATAATGCGGTTAAAATGATTGCCGATACGGTAACGAAGTAAAATTATATTAAAAATAGTGCTTGTATTAATTTTCAAAAATTGTTATTATTAGTACAAGATATTTGAAATCATCGGTTTTGTAAAACCTGTTTGTTTTGCAATTGGTGGGTTCATGTATTTGAGACACAACAAATACACAGGAAAGGGGAGACAAGCATGAGAAAAATCGGATTATTTGCATTAATGACGACATTGGTGTCGTTGGGTGCATTTGCAGATACAGTCGTTACATCAAAAACATACGTTGATGCCAAGGTCCAAGCCCAGGGTTCGACAACGGGTTCGATTTTAAGTGCTTCTTCGCCGGATGACAAGGCTCCGTCTTCCAAGGCGGTGTACACGGCATTACAGGGGATAGACGGTGCCACACCATATACTGGAACTGGTTTGATTAGTGTTAACGACCATGAAATTAGCACAACCGCCGAACAAAACGTCCAGGCAGACTGGGACGAAGCGACTGCGACAAGTGATGCATATATTGCAAACAAGCCGACAATTGTAAATGCGGCAACCGATATTACGGGTGCAACATCTGCGGACACCAAAGAATTACCAACCACATACGCAGTTCAACAATATGTTACCACCGCAGCCGCTGCGAGTAACTTTGTTGAAGATTCCATTACCGATGGTGTAACAACCAAGGCACCATCCGAGAATGCGGTTCATGATGCTTTGGCACTAAAATATGATGCAAGTAACCCATCTGGTTATCAGGCCAACGTCTTGGAAGGTGTTCAGATTGCCGGTGTTGACCAAACTATTACAAGCAAGAAAGTTAACTTGGGGGCCGCTGCGGGCAAGGCTGTCGACTCAACAAGTACCGATGTTCCGACAACCGCTGCGGTAGCAGCATATGTTGCAAATCAACCTGGGGCGACGGCATATACTGGTGGAAATTTAATTACTGTTAACGACCATGAAATTAGCACAACCGCTCAGGTCAACGTCTTGGAAGGTGTTCAAGTTAATGGATCGGATTTGACAATCGATGCTAACAAGAAAGTTAACTTGGGGGCCGCTGCGGGCAAGGCTGTTGAAACGGCGATTTCCAGTACCGCTGCGAATAACACTGATGCCGAGGTTCCAACCGCAAAAGCAGTTTATGATTATGTTAACCCGATTCAAACCGCGGTTACCGCATTACAGAGTTGCACACACACATGCACATCCAGTGATCCAACAAATGCGCCAAATGCGTGCGATTTGATAACAATCAATTGTGTTGAGACGGGTGCTTAAATCATTGAAAAGTAAAAAAATACCGTGCCATTCGCACGGTATTTTTTATTGAACACAGAAATAAAAAAACCGCCAAACGGCGATTTTTTAATTTTCTGCGGTAACCGCAATACGTTTGCGGCCCGAAGCCCTACGACGATTTAAAACGTCGCGACCGCCCTTGGTTGCCATACGCGCGCGAAAGCCATGCGTGCGAATACGGCGTGTTTTTGACGGTTGATATGTTCTTTTTGTTGCCATTTCAAATCCTTTTGTGCATACATTTAATCATATGTTTTATAAAAAAGCAAATATTTTATTTACTTTTTACCAAACCCAGCCTTTCCAGAACTAAAAGCAACAAGTGGTATGCAAATAATGCCACAAATAAATTCCAAAGTGGTAAAAATAATCCGTGCATTGCATGAATCCTATGGTTATTTTATGGCTTGTATTATATTACAAATGAAATCGTTTGTCAATATGAATTTTAATGTTTATTTCTTGACCCGGGGCGCAAAAATTTGCTATCTTTTATATGCTATAAAACAAGGGAAAGTGAAGTTATGTCAGAAATAGAAAATACAAACGAAATAAATACAATAAAAGTCCCACAATCTTCGTTGGAACACGAAATGCGGACATCATTTTTGGACTATGCCATGTCTGTTATTGTGGATCGTGCTTTACCGGATGTTCGTGATGGTTGTAAACCTGTGCATCGCCGTATTTTATACGTTATGAACGATGTTGCCCCGGCGACCAAGCCAACGGTTAAATCGGCGCGTATTGTCGGTGATGTTATGGGTAAATATCACCCGCACGGGGACAGTTCTATTTACGAAGCAATGGTTCGTATGGGCCAAGATTTTTCTATGGGTGAAATGTTGGTCCAAGGTCAAGGTAACTTTGGTTCGCGCGACGGGGATAAGGCTGCGGCCATGCGTTATACCGAGGCGCGCTTATCCAAACTGGGCGCGACATTAATGGAAGATATGGATAAAGACACCGTTGATTGGCAACCGAACTTTGACGGCACGTTGCAAGAACCGGTTGTGTTGCCGACAAAATTTCCGAATTTCCTTGTGAACGGTGGTTCGGGTATTGCTGTTGGTATGGCGACAAATGTTCCTACATATAATCTGGGTGAAATTTGCAACGGTATTTTGGCGGTCTTGGATAATCGCGAACTTTCCGATGATGAATTGTTCCAAATTATTCCGGGACCGGATTTTCCAACTGGCGCAATTATCATGGGACGTGCCGGTGCGTATAAAGCGCACACAACAGGTCGTGGTTCCATTATTGTTCGCGCAAAAACGCATATGGAAAAATTCCATGACCATGATGCGATTATTGTTGATGAAATCCCGTACCAGGTCAACAAGGCCCAGATGATTATCAAAATCGCAGAATTGGCCAAAGACAAGAAAATCGAAGGCATCTCTGAGATTCGCGATGAATCGTCCAAGGAAGGTTTGCGCATTGTTATTGAATTAAAACGTGATGCGATTTCGGATGTAGTTTTGAATCATCTGTTCCAATACACGGAAATGCAAACGAATTTCCCGGTAAATATGATGGCATTGAATCGTGGTCGGCCAATGCTGTTCAATGTTCGTGGTGTGTTGGATGCGTTTATCGAATTCCGTGAAGAAGTTATTCGCCGCCGCACTATTTTCGATTTGAACAAGGCGCGTAATCGTGCGCATACTTTGTTGGGATTATCTGTTGCGGTCGGTAATTTGGATGAAGTTATCGAATTGATTAAATCGTCTGCAAATCCGGAAGATGCGCGTGCAGCATTGGTTGCGCGTGGGTGGCGTGCTGCGGACATTGAAAACTATATCAAATTGATTGATGACCCGAACACGGAATACAAAGATGGTATGTTCTATATGTCCGAAGACCAGGCGCGTGCAATTTTGGAATTACAACTGCATCGCTTAACCGGTTTGGAACGCGACAAACTGCACGCGGACTTGGTGGAATTGGGTGCACAGATTCGCGACTTGTTGGATATATTGGCTTCGCATGAGCGTATTATTCAAATTATTCGTGATGAAACGACGGCGGTGCGTGATAATTGGGCATCACCGCGTCGTACGGAAATTTCTGATGCGGAAATCGATATTGATATCGAAGATTTAATTGCGCGCGAAGATATGGTTGTAACTGTTTCTAATACGGGCTATATCAAACGCGTATCATTGGATACATACCGTGCGCAAAAACGCGGTGGCAAGGGTCGCAATGCAATGACAACCAAAGATGACGACTATGTGGTTCAGGTTTTTGTTGCTAATACGCATACACCGCTGTTGTTCTTTTCAAGCCGCGGTTTATGTTATAAATTGAAAACTTATAAGTTACCCGAAGCGGCGGCTGCGGCCAAGGGTCGCCCATTGGTGAACCTTTTGCCGTTGGAAAATGGCGAAACAATCACGGCCATTTTGCCGGTGCCCGAAGAAGATGTTGCGGCAATCAAAAATTCTGGTACGGAACATTTCTTGATGTTTGTAACCGCATCTGGAACGGTACGCCGTAATCGGATGAGTGATTTTGATTCTATCCGTGCAAACGGGAAAATTGCTATGAAGTTGGATGAAGGCGACAGTTTGGTTTCTGTATTGCCGTGCAATGAAAACCAAGACGTGTTCTTGGCGACATACCGGGGCAGATGCATACGATTCCCGGTTCCAGAAATTCGTGTGTTTGCGGGACGTAATTCAACGGGTGTTCGTGGTATAACATTGGGCAAAGACGATAAAATTATTGGTATGTCTATGTTGAATCGCGGTGAATCTGATTCCGCGGTTCGTGCCGCGTATGTAAAGCAATCGCGTGCCGCGCGTCGTGCTGCAACCGGCATAGAAGAAGAGGGCGGCTCGGAAGAAGAAGCAACAACATTGGTGTTGGATGACGCAAAAATGGCGGAATTGGCGGCACGGGAAGAATTCATACTGACTATTTCTGAAAACGGATTTGGAAAACGGACATCTTCGTATGAATATCGCTTGACTCATCGTGGTGGCGGTGGGTTTACCAATATCAAATTGGGTGGCAAAAATACTGCGGTTGCGGGTTCGTTCCCGGTATCGGCGGAAAATGATGTTATCATGGTAACGGATGGTGGAAAAATTATTCGTACGCCGGCATCTGATATTCGCATTGCGGGCCGCAGTACCGCCGGTGTAACATTATTCCGTACCGCGGAAAATGAAAAGGTTATGTCTGCTATATCTATTGAATCAGATGGCCCAGATGACGAAGCCGAAACATCAGAACAGGTGGAAAATGGATAAAGAATACTTTGCATCAATAAACGAAGTATCGCGCGAATTGGGATTGCCGGCGCACACATTGCGATATTGGGAAAAACAATTTCCGACCGTCGTGCGCCCAATCGCGGGTGCAGGTGGTCGGCGGTACTATCGGCCTGAAACAATTGCGCGCCTAAAAACTATCCAGGATTTATTATACAATCGCGGTATGACAATAATGGGTGTAAAAAAATTAATACACAGTGGTGATTTTTCTGCGATGGGTAATATGGCGTCTGAACCTAGACGTGCAACGGTGCGTAACGATATGGATGATATTAAATCTGAATCGGCGCGTTCAACATTTGATGGAACAAAAATAGATTTGGCTATTGACCTGTTAAATCAAGCGAGAGAGTTATTAGAATAAAAAAGGATTGAATATGATGGAACCAAACGGTATGACATATATGACCGAAGAAGAAAGAAAGATGCTTGGGACATTGAAACAACATCCGACAAACATATTAACATTATCGTGTTGCCCATCCGAAGAATTTTTATTGGCTGCGGTATTTGAAAACCCATATATTATCCGTTTTGTTCATAATCAAAGTTTTATGTTGCGTATGTTGGCGGTAAAATTAGATTACAAAGCATTACAATATGTTAATGGTGTAACGCCGGAAATTCGTCGTGCCGCGGCGAAGCATAACGAACGTGGGGTTATGGGCGCTGATTTGGCGCACAATGAATTGGAAATTTATGCGAACGTATTTAATGTAAAGAAATTCGGTCCACGTGTTGCGATGCATTCACGATAGAAATTTGTTTTTACTGGCAGGACGATTTATAAGTAATTCACGAACTAATGAAACGCGCGGTTTGTTTTGAATAAAGTTTGATTTTTGTAAATTTGTACTATAATAATGCCAAGATGCAAAAAGGTAAAAAATGAAAAAATTACTTATTTGGGATTTTGATGGTGTTATTGCAGACAGCGAATATTTGTGGGTTCAAGCATGGGATGAAGTATTAAAATCCGAAAAGCAAGTCAATTTAAGCACAAAAGAAAAACACGATTTATTGTATGGTGTTTCTGATAAAACACGTCGGGAAAGATTAGGAAAACATATTCCTGGATTGAATCTTGATGATGATTTTATGAAAAAAATACACAAACGTGAATTTGAATTGGGAACTAAGTTTATGGGACCAATGCCGGATGTTGAAAGTGTTATGCAAAACAAAAATTTTGAACATTGTATTGCGACTGGTGCAACACGCGAACAACATAATTTTAAAATGATACCGCGTTTTCATTTCGTAAAAAAATATATACCTGACCAAAATGTTTTTACAGTTGATATGGTGGAACATGGAAAACCAGCACCAGATTTGTTTTTGTTGGCAGCAAAAACTAAAGGTTATACACCACAAAATTGCATAGTTGTTGGCGACAGTGTTAATGATTTCAAAGCAGCCAATGCTACGAATATGGATTGTATAGCATTTATTGGTGCAACAGGTAATAACACAAAACAATATGAATCAGAATGCAAAAAACATGGTGTTTTCGGCATAACTGATAATATGAATAATTTGAACATATTGTTAAACGAATGGCATAAAAGCAGATAATAAAAGTTCGTAAGTCAGCAAAACGGGTATAGTTTTTAACTCCTAACTTACGAACTTGTGTAAGTATTGGAAAACTAACAAAAAACACCGCTTCGTGCGGTGTTTTAAATTTTGGCAGTGCATACTGTTCAATTCACGAACCGATGAAATCAAAGATTTGTTGCAGTTTGGGAAAGGAGTTAAAAACTTTTTGAATAAATTTGCATTTA